>JAGLOH010000173.1 GCA_023139025.1 Candidatus Heimdallarchaeota archaeon
TTATCAAGCAGAAAAACTCGGAGCAAAAGCAGCTTCTCTTGTAGGAGCTGAGCCTGAAGAAGTAGTAGCTACTGGTACTACTACAATAAATCTTCATTCACTTGTAAGTACTTTCTTTCAACCGACAGAGGAAAAAAACAAGATTCTAGCTGATGAACTCAATTTCCCTACTGATATCTATGCTTTACAAAGTCAAGTAAAACTCAAGAATCTAGATCCTGATAAGCATCTTAAACTAGTTAAAAGTGAGGATGGAAAATTCCTTGATGAAGCGAAAATTAAACGTATGATTACTAAAGATGTAGCCCTAGTAATTTTACCTTCTGTTCTTTTCAGGAGCGGTCAATTATTAGATATAGAAGGAATTACAGAAAATGCTCATAAGAAGGACGTTTTGATTGGCTGGGATTGCTCTCACTCAGTCGGCGTAGTTCCCCACAAATTTGATGAATGTGGAATTGACTTTGCTTTTTGGTGTTCATATAAATATCTTAACGCTGGACCAGGAGCTAGTGCTTTCATATATGTTAATGAGAAGCATTTTGATAAAGATGCAGCACTAACAGGATGGTTTGGGTATATCAAAGAAAAGCAATTCGAGATGAATCTGCATTTTGAACAATCTAGAGGTGCAGGTGGTTGGCAAATCTCTTCTCCTGCAATATTAGGTTCTGCAGCTTTAGAAGGGTCATTAGATCTTATACTTCGAGCAGGAATAGAAAACATTCGTGAGAAATCACTGAAGATGACATCCTATCTTATTTATCTAGTTGATAATTTGCTTACAGATGAACCTTATAATTTCAAACTCGGTACTCCTCGATTGCCTAATCAAAGGGGAGGACATATAGCACTTGAACATGAAGAAGCTTTGTCTATTCATGAGGAGTTAATGGAATATAATGTGATTCATGACTTTCGTCCTCCAAATTTCTTAAGATTTACACCATCCCCCTTAAGTAATAGTTATGAAGATGTCTGGAAGTTAGTTAACACTCTTCGAAAAATAATAGATAAAAGTGGATAAATAAATCTAATTTCAATTCTAAAGATTTATTACTCTAATGAAACTTATTGAACTTGATAAGGGATGTTAGCTGTAGAGACTAGAAACTTAACTAAAGATTATGATATAAAAAAGGATGGAAAAAGAGCTCACCTAAGAGCAGTTGATGGTCTTGATTTGGCAATAGAAAAATCAGAGATCTACTGTCTTCTTGGTCCAAATGGATCGGGTAAAACCACAACTACACGCCTTTTAGCAGGAATTTTACGTCCTTCTGTTGGTGGAGCTCGAATCCTTGGACTTGATGTTGTAGAAGATGCGTCTCAAGTAAGAAGTATAGTAGGTCTTTTAACTGAAACTCCTGCCCTTTATGAAAGATTGACAGTGCGTCAAAATTTGACATTTATTGCTAACTTATATGATGTTCCTAAAGAGGAAATTAAAACAAGAATCGAAGAATTAATTAATCTTTTTGATTTACCTGAAAAAATTGACTTACCTGCTGGTTCACTAAGTAAAGGAATGAGACAGAAGGTAGCTATTGCGCGATCGATGATACATGACCCTCCTGTAATTTTTCTAGATGAACCCACTGCATCACTAGCTCCCGAATCTGCTAAAGTTGTGAGAGATCAAATTTTGAAGTTATCCAAGCTAGAAAAGCGTACTTTCTTCTTGTGTACCCATAATCTCTTTGAAGCTGAAAGACTTTCTACGAGGGTTGGAATAATTAATCATGGAAAACTAATCTCTGAAGGAACTCCAACTCAGCTTCGTGATTTAAAGAAAGATGAAACAACAACAGTTTTCAGGTTTGCAGTTTGGGATGATGTAATCAAAAACTTCTTCCAGGAAAGGAATTATGATGTTTTAGATATTAATCCTGAAAGAAAATCTATCTCTATCTTCATCAGAGAAATAGAAAAAGAAACTCCTACTATTATTGATGAATTAATCAAACAGAATTTTCCCATGTTTGAAGTTAGGCATGAATATCCGACATTAGAGCGAGTATATCTGGAACTAGTGATGAGTGAAAATCTTCCACGAAACCAAGAGGAGGAAGAATCATGAAGTGGAGAAGAATCTGGGCTTTAGTCAAAAAAGATCTTATTGAGTTTACGAAATCAAAATATGTGCTTTCAGCTATAATCGGAATTCCTCTTATTTTTGCTGTTCTAATCCCATTAAGTGGGCTGTTACCCATTACTAGTATCAATCCTGCTGATTTTGAAGGAGATGATACTTTTCCTGATTTTATTAACAACTTATTCGCGTCTACTGTTGATGATTGGGAATCACTGAATATGCATGCTCAAACCCTAATTATGATTTCATATCTTATGTTCGTGATGGTTTTAATGCTTCCTATAATTATTCCTGCAATAACAGCTTCTGAAACGATTGTTGGAGAAAAGGAGAGAAAGACTATGGAAGCTATTTTGGCATCTCCTATAACAGAAACTGAGATAGTTTTTGCTAAAATCACTTCATCATTAATTCCTTCAATCTTTGCAACATTCGTTGCAGCTGGAGGGTATATGATAATTACAGACATATTGATCTTTCCTTTCATAGGTCAGGTTTTATTTCCTGACTTCCTGTCCATTATTTTTATACTAGTTTTTGGGCCTATGATTTCAATTGTAAGTGTAGAGTTAATGATCATGATTTCAACAAAAGTAAAGAGTGTTAGAGATTCATATCAGATAGGATCTCTAGTAGTTCTTCCATTAATTTTTCTAATAGTAGCAGGAATGATTAGTTTCTTCTTCAATTCCATTGCTACACTTATTGGTGGAATAGCAGGAATGGTAATAATTATCGTCATTCTTTTTAAATTGGCAACTAATATCTTTAATAGAGAAAAAGCTATTATAAAGATGACTTGATGGAAATTAAACCCTCTTTCTTTTTTTGTTTATTCTTTCCATTTGTTATAATGTAATTTATTTTCATCATAACGTTTAACAGGAGGTTTCTCTTCTGCTGGATATCCTATGGGTATGAAAGAGACAGGGTAAACTTCTTTTGGTAAGTTAAACATCTCTTGGAATTTTTCATAGAGATCTTGCTTTGGATAAATTCCACACCAAACACTACCCAATCCTAAAGAATTTGCCGCTAGAAGAATATTTTGAGATGCAGCTGCACAGTCTTGTACCCAGAAACCTCTATCATCTGAACGTCTTGTATCTCCACATACAATAATTGCTACTGAAGCTTCTTGAGCCATTTTTGCATACGGATGAATTTCTGGAATTTTGTCTAATAATTTTCTATCCTTCACAATTATAAATGCCCAAGGTTGCTTATTAGCTGCAGAAGGAGCATGCATTGCAGCTTTGAGAATAGTGTCTATATCATCATCAGATACAGGACTACTTAGAAATTTCCTGATACTTCTTCTTGTAAGTATATTTTCCATGAAATCACTTCGCTAACAAAAAAAATATCGGATATATAAAAAACTTACATTGTAACAAATAAATCTAGCACAAACTACAATAATGAGTATACTTTCATAATCTATATGAAAGTGGGGCTTTCCATCCCAATACGAATGTCAGGAGAAGAGAAGGAAATTTACGCTCATGACGCTAAATCAATAGGTATTGAGAGTATTTGGGTAGGAGACAATCCACCTATAAATAATGCCTTTTTGGATATTGGAAGATTGTTGAGGGGTGTTAAGGATATTGAAATCTGGACAGGAGTAACATCACCTTTCTATTATTCTCTCGAAGTACTTTTTGCTTTAAGTGTTTGGCTTAACAATAATTTCCCTAATAGATTTGGATTAGGTTTAGGAATTGGTAATCCTGATGTTTTCAAAGATGAAGATATTTCTCTAAAACCCTTTAGCAATTTTAAGAGCTCTCTGAATAGGCTACTTGAAATTGCGAACATCAGAAAAACGCAATTGAAGCTAGATGATTTTCCACCTCTTGCTTTTGGTGGTCTTGGGAATAAAATGTTAAACTATGCAAAAGAGAAAGCTAAATATTTACTACTTAATAGTATAGCCGATGTTGATATCAATCGAGCATTAGCCGTATACAATAAAGACGAAAGCTACACAAATAAATCCATTATACCCTACGGAATGATGCAAATACAGTCAAATAAGCAAGAAATTTCCAAAACCATGTGGAATATTACCAAGGATATAGCTAAAAGCTGTTCAACATCTATTTTGAAAGAACATGGGTATTCTTCACAAATGGTAAGGGAGATTCGAGAACTTAATTGGGAACCTTATACATCTGTTCCAAAGGGTGAGATACTTAGGGTAGTTAATGACTTTGGCATTATAGGGTCATTGGAAGAAGTACTTGAGAGGATGGAACAAATTAAAGAGTTCCAGAATAATAAACTAGTTAATAGAGTAGTATTAGGCTGGTTATATTCAGAAAATCAATGGGATTCACTTAAGGAAATTGTCAAATTTCTGAAATAACTCATTTATTTAAAAATTCAAGAAGAATTTTCAGATCTTGCCATATCAGTGTAGGAGATATATCACTTTTTTCTAAATGATCCCTTTGAGTTTCTCCTGTAAGTACTAGTGCACTATTAATACCCACAGAATTAGCCATTTTAATATCTGTTTCAAGTCTATCTCCAATAACTAGAACTTCTGAAAAACCTACTTGAGAATTACCTAAGCAGAGTTTCAAAATCATTTCATTGGGTTTTCCAAAGATAATATCAGCTGTTCTACTTGTTGCTTGTTCAAACATTTTCAGAAAGGAACCTACATCTGGAATCTTACCACCCTCAACAGGACAAGTATCATCAGGATGTGTTGCAAAGAAAGGAATTACAGGTTTTTCTTGCAGCAAAAGTGCTGTATTAGCAATCTTTTCATAAGTAAGAGTCTTGTCGAAACCCAGAACTAGGGCTTTAGGACCTATCTCTGTGTTGAATACCCCAGCATTTTCAAAGTCTTCAATCATTGAAGGAGTACCAACAATATAGCATTGGTCATAGTGATTTTTCAATAAATAATCAATGGTTGCTTGTGTAGAAGTGTAAATGTTTGAGAAATCCAGTTTAACACCTAAAACTCTTTCTAATCTTTCTTTGTT
>JAGLOH010000174.1 GCA_023139025.1 Candidatus Heimdallarchaeota archaeon
AAACTTATTGGCATATCACTGAGATTGAATGATATAACACAAGAAAAGTTTTCTCGTAGTAACTTTAGTATTTTAGCAGAATATTGAGAGATAGCAAAAAGATTGTCTCCAGTGAAATTATCAAGTAAAACTACAAGTAGTGAGTTTGTACTCATAACATATTTTTTTAACTCTACTATTATTTGCTCTTTTGTGGAGTAATATTTTCCAAGTACTTGATCGGCAATATTTTGAAGAAAATTAGTTAGAGTATATTCTTTGAACTCATCGGAAGTGAAATTTACGATGAATATTTTATCAAAATCTGCATACTTCCAAAGAGATTCTTTTAACCCATCTTTTAACAAATTCATCAGATAAGATTTTCCTGATTTAATATCCCCCATTATAGAAGAAACAGATTTACCATTTTTTATTATCTGTACTAGACGTGCAATTTGAATATTGAGTTTTTCTGATGATATATACAATTCTGGAAGGGGGTCCATTGTCCAAGGATCACGTCTAAACTCCTGATCCTGAACATTGAAATTCTCATCAGTTATATATTGTGAAATTTTGAACACTTTATCTAGTAGGTTTTCTAACAATGTATCCCCATTGAGTAATCACGAATTTTCTATATATAGTTTATTAATAAGGAAATGTTGATAACACCAGTTTAAACCTGTGGATTTAATCGGAAAAGATATTAAGCTATATATTGATTTATCACGAAAATCAATGTACTTCTCATCAGCACCTGCTAGAGTTTGCTTGTTTGGAGAACATCAAGATTACTTAGAATTGAAAGTTATTCCCGCTGCAATTAATTTGCGCCTTCAAATAACTTCACAAAAAGTAAGCGGAAACGTAATTGAGGTACACAGTCAAGATTTGGATGAAACAACCAAAATTAGAACGGATATCAAACATTTAGAAGCAGAAAAAGGTTCTCTAGCTTCATATCTAGAAGCTGGAATTCTTGTTCTGAAAATACTCAAACAAGATATTGTCATCCCTCCATTAGATGTAACTGTAAGAAGTCAAATTCCTATTGCAAGCGGTCTTTCGAGTTCAGCAGCTCTTCTAGTTGGATGGATAAAACATTTGGCAGGAATATTAGAGTTAAATTTGGATGAAAGAATAATTGCCGAGTTAGCATATAATGCAGAACATAATTTCTTAAAAATCCCATGTGGAAGAATGGATCAATATGCTTCATCATTTGGGGGGATCTTTAGCTTAATATGTAAAGAACAACCTACGTTAAACAGGTTAAAGTATCCAAATTTAGGTCTGATTATAGTAAATAGTCAAATCCCCAAATTAACTAGCAATGTTCATGGGGAAAAAGTTGCAAAGATTAAGAATGTTGTTGATAGTTTCAAAAAAATGTTTAATAAGAAACTAGAAGACATTACTTCAGATTTTCTTCAAGAATCAATAGAAAAAATAAAATCAGATGAGTTCAAAATACTGAAGGGTGTTGTTTCAATAAAAGAGAATACTTCAATAGCAGAAAAAGAATTATCTAAACCAACTCCTGATTTAGAGCTACTTGGTCAGCTTCTAACTACACAGCATAATTTTCTGAAGAACAATATACAAGTTTCTCTACCATTATTAGATAAGATTGTTGAAAAGGGAATAAAAAATGGTGCTATGGGAGGAAAATTAACTGGAGCAGGATTAGGAGGAAGTGTAATTCTTCTCACCGAGGAGACAAATGAAAAAATTGTTGAAAAAATCAAAAATGATTTGAAACTTCCTACATATTCAGTGAGAATAGATAAAGGAGCTGTTTTTGAAGTAATTTAAAAGAAAAAATCTTAGATTTCGTAATGCAGAATGGTTTGTGCTACTTTAACAGCTTCTAATGTAGGCTTTACATCGTGAGTTCTAATGATGTGAGCACCATTTACTAGAGCAATTATAGTTGCACCCAACGTCCCAAAAAGCCTTTTATCAGGAGGTGCATCATTTAGTACTTTGCCAATTGATGTTTTTCTACTTATACCAACATAAACAGGTTTGTTTAGTATCCTGAGTTCTTCTAAATTCTTAATAATTGCATAATCATGTTGGTAATCTCTAGCTTCCCAGCTACCAATACCAGGATCAATTACGATTTTTGTTTCATCAATACCGTATTTATTACCTATTGCAATACTTTTTCTCAGTTCAGCAATGATATCATTAACTAGATATACATCTCCTGGCTCAGTTCTAGCGGCCATAATAACAGCTGTTCCATCAAAATCAGCAATACATTTAGCTATTTTTTCTTCTTTCTTAAAACCAGAAATATCGTTTATGATGCTAACTCCCTTATTCAATGAATGCTCAGCAACTGCTGAACGTTGAGTATCAACTGAAATTTCAATATTTTTGTAACTACTTAGAACATCAAGTGTTACTTCCAATGTTTCCTTTATAATTTGAAGTTCTGTTATTTCATCTACTCTACCTTCTCCACCATAGATCTGAATAGGTCTAGTAGATTGAGCTCCTAAATCAATACCATGCACACCTTCGTTTATCATGTTGGTAATCATTTTTTCTAAATCATCTGATGTAGAAGCAATTGATCCTAGATAGAATGATGCCGCTGATAGATTAACTACTCCAATAATTTTTACAGGATGTTTATCTCCAACTAATAATTTACCCAAAAATCCTTCAATCATAGCGACATCTCTTTATTCATTTGTTTTGTTAATATAAGGTCCGATAAACATACATTCTTCAGGAGAGATAAGAGTGTTGAGATCCATTTCTTCATCTTTGGATATTCTTATCATTGGAAAACCTCTGATAATTGCAAAAGGAATCATTTCATCTGTTTCTCCCATTACAATTTCTGCAGCTGTTGCTAGTTGATCAGCTATTGCTCTAACTGTAATATGCATGGGCCTTCCAAAGAGATCTTTTTTTCCTCTCTCATCAAGAATTGATAAAAAACCATAAGTAGCTAATGCGCAACCCACTGTCCCTAATCTCAAAGGAGTAGTTCTTGAATCAGCTATGATAATCCCAACATACTTATTCATTTTTTCAAAAATTCGTTTGTGAATATTCTCTGCTGATTTCTTACAATTTCTTGGTAAAAGGATTATCTTCTCTTTTCCAGAATTAGATTGATCTGCTCCCGCATTTGCTAACAGACCATACTTATTAAATGTAGTAATTGCTCCAGGAACAGCCCCTGTATAGTTACCATTAGATTCATCTAGAATAACTTGAGCAAATTCCGGTTCCATATGGGCATTCCTAGCAAGTTCAATTGCTTTTTTAGAAGGTTTAATAGAGGAATATGACACGATACCAGCTTCGACAACTGCAACTACTTTACTTGCAATGACAAGAATATCATCATCTTTGAACTCTATTTCACGTACTCCAAGTGACTCCTCAAGAATAGAAAGTAAATCATCACTTTCTTCTACTAATTTGAAAGAGGGTATAGGTATAATCTCCAAATTTGGCATTATGTTACTATGAATTACATCCTTAAAAAAATTCTTCGGCTGATGTTAGTTTTTAAATAAGATTCTGGAATTTAAGCCAGAAAAGCTGCTAGTAACCACGAGATTGCTATGATAATTACAGCTACCACATTCAGAACAGCATATAGATTGGATGTTTCTTCATTGTAAATGTGATTAACATCTCTTACTATTTCATTCAACTTTGTATCAATAGATTCGAGAATGTCTTTACCTTCTCCTCCTTCAGTAAACTGTTCAGTTGAGGTGCTTAAAACATCAATGAATCCATGTAACATTTTTTTGTCAACCTCAAGCAAAGTAGGAGATGTAATTGTGTGCAGTTTTTCGTGAAACCGTTTAACTTCTTCTAAAGTTAACTGTGGTATCTCCCATTTTATGTTAAATTCAACTAAATTTGCAAGATGAGTGGTTAAGTTATCATAATATATTCCAAAAGGTATGGCCTTGTAATCTAATTCATTAACCAATCTAAAGAATTTGATTTCCAAATCCTCTTGTTTTGATGACTTATAATATTTCGAAGGGTCAACAACCAATGCTACAGCTTGAGGGAATAGGTTCTGATAGGTTCTTTGAGTCCCTTTATCTGTTCCTGAGAGGAAGCAACCATATGAAGGATGTGTATGAACCCAACCAACGATGGTTTCATCATTATCCCTTTTGTGCAAATCTTCAACAATTTGAACCAGAGCTTCATCACTAAGAACTACATATGTTGATGTTTGTTCTTGTCTTCCAGTATCAAAATCAGTAATTACTAATGTTCCCTCATCATTAACATAACCTAACAATAAACCCGCTGATTCTTTTGATTTATCCAACGAATCAACTGCTAGCAACTTAGCTAAAACATATGCGGAAATTAGAATCTCCTTTTTTGAGTGAGTCATCTCTCAAATATCCGTTGTTTTCGTCTATAAAATATTTAACCTTCCCTTTCATATAAAACTATTGATTTCCTTTCCTATAGGTTGCTCAGTCAGGAAATAGTAAGCGAAATCTTTGAGAAGTTCAATATTTGGATTGTCAACAGGTATATTTTGGACAGTTGTTTTATCCAAAATATCCATTAATGCCCAGATTGCTAAGAATAGATCTAGAGGAAATCCTTTTGGATAAAGTGTTTCCAATGGTTGAGAGTTTATTTCTCTCAAGTGTACGCTGTATCCCAGAATGAACTGTTTGATGTCTTCTATAGTAGCAGGGATTCCTTGAGAACCTCTATATTCAAGAAATGCTTGTCTCCCGAAAAATGTACCAATATCTTCAAACCTATCAAATGCTCCTTGCATCCAAAAAGTTGGATCTATGAGAGCTATATTTAATACTTCGTTCTGAGGAGAAACTCTAATCATAAGATTACTCTGATGAAAATCTCCAAAAGCATCACTTCCACCTTGTGATGAGGATATCATTTCCAGTAAGATTCTTGATTTATCCATTATCTCGTGTTCATTTGTTTGACCACCAAAAATGGCTAGAACAAGCCTTCGAAATAGTTCTTCATAAATGTCTATCATTACAGGACGAGGTTTTCCTTCATGAATTATAGATAAAACATATCCACCCCAGAAACTCTTATCTCTTACATCATG
>JAGLOH010000175.1 GCA_023139025.1 Candidatus Heimdallarchaeota archaeon
TGATAAGATTTGGTGATGAGATATACTATGAAGGAATAGATATTGATTTAGATCAATATTATGAGAAATTTTTCACCTCTAAAGTCTACCCTCAAACTGCTAATCCAACTCTTTATCACCAATATGAATTATTTGAGAAATTAGGAAATGAAGCAGATGAAGTAATAAATGTAGTCATTTCTTCAGGTATTTCTGGTTCCTTTAATACAGCAATTAATGCTAGAAGAAGATATGAAAAGAAGGCTAAGAACCCATCTAAAATTCTTATTTACGATTCAAAACTAGCTACTTTTGGTATTGGTGTAATTTCAATTATGGCAGCTGAGCTTGCAGAAGAAGGTCTGAGTGCTGATGAAATAATCCCAAAATTAGATGAATATAGAAATAAGCTTGAAGTTGGTTTTACTGTAGCTGATTTAATATATCTACACAGGGGAGGAAGACTTAGTAGATCGAAGTACTGGGTAGGTAAAATAGCTGATAGGAAACCTGTAATAGTTTTTGAAGATGGTAAGATGGATGTAGCTAAAACTGTTAAGGGTCATGAAAACGCTGTCATTGAATCATTTGAGTATGTTTATGAAAAAACAGGAAGCCCCAATACTTTTAATGCTTATATTATGCATGCAAAGAATATGGATTCTGCAAAATTACTGAAAGATTACATCATTGATAGGATTAAACCTGAGAAACACAACATATCAATAGATGATCTAGGGATGGCTGTTACTACTCATACAGGTCCTGGTTGTATTGGTATTTGTTTGGATACGCATTATAAATTTCTAAAATGACTAGACTAGTGATAAAAATGGATTTTGAAGCATTACTTTTTGATTTAGATGGAACTTTGCTATATTTTGAACCTGAGGCTTTCATTAAGACCTATCTAGGAACAGCTGCGCAGTTCTTCATAGATTTAGTTCCTAATCCTGAAACATTTTACACAGAATTACTCAAATCTACTGATGTGATGGAAAATAGTGACAATGGCAATACTACAACTCTTGTTGATTTTATTGAAGATTTCTGTCCAAAATTTGATGCGGATTGTGAGACTATACGAAAAAGATTTTTACATTTTTACGATACTGAATATGAAGCTATAAAACCGCTAATTTCCAAGATGGAAGGTGCTAGTAGTTTATTACAGAATCTTAAGAAACTCCATCCTGAAAAGAAATTGATCTTAGCAACCAATCCTGTTTTTCCTTTCATAGCTGTACGAAAAAGAATGGAATGGGGAGGTATTCCTGAAAATGTTTTTAATCTTATTACACACGCAGAAAATTCCAATTATTGCAAAAATAATAGCAATTATTGGTTAAACATAGCTAAAAAGACTGCAATAGATCCACAGAAATCATTAATGGTAGGAAATGATGGCTATAGAGATATGGTAGCTAAGAAATATGGTTACAAAACCTTTCTAGTGGAAACTGCTTTTGAAAATGAGGAGAATATGACAGAAGATATAATGCCTGATTACAGAGGTACATTGGAAGATCTTCATAATCTTATTTTCAAGTGATTTTTTACTTTAAATGGTAAGACATTTAAACGTGTCATCTTTTTTCACATGAGAAAGATGTCTATTATAACTCCTGAAGCTTCATTCATTTTTGTTTATGTCGCATTGTTATATAATGCAGGTTTATCACTTAAGTTGATTTATAATTCTTTATCGAATCCTCTTTATGAAAGGAAAGCATGGAATTTATCATCTGCTGGGCTAATCTTTGTAGGAACAATTCTTTTCTTCTTCTGGTTTAATTTTTCATTATCAGTAGATTTTGTTTGGGGGGGTTTAGTAGGCTGTTTTCTTCTGTTTGTGAACAACTTGTTAGCTACAATTTTGGCATTTAAAAATTCAATTGAAGTTTCAAGATGGGGTAAAGCCAATTATATTTTCTTCACTATTTTATCTTTGCAGTCATTTATGTTATTACTAAATTTCATTGAAGCTCAAACAATTTTTGGTTTGCCTGGAATTCTAGAATGGATTATGATTATTCCTTCAGTTGGGTATTCAGCTTTCCAAGCTTTTCTATATGGTCCAGTAGGTTATTTCTTCCCTGCACTTCTTTTAATTCCTCTTGCTGCTCCTATTAAATTTATGAGACCTCCTGAACCGGAACCTGAGAAAACTCCAACTAAAAAAACCAAAAAACAAGGTAAAGATTCAAAAGGGAGTGTATTTACAGAAGAGATTGAGATTCCAGAACAGAAGAAACCAGCAGTGTGGTCAACAATACTTGTTTTTCTGGATAATGGTTCAAAAGGAATATTTGCTATTCTATTCATTTTACTAATGGTATTTAGCCTTCTAAATATTGGTACATTCACATCATTTAGTGATTTTAAAGGCTCAAATTATCAACCTACATATCCTGAAAGAACTGATTTTGAATTCAGTGTATCATTAAAGACAATTACATATCAACAAACCCTACTGGCTAACTATGAAGCTATCTTTCAAGAGGAACTAGCTTTAATCAAAGAATTGAATGTTTCCACTGTAAGAATTGATGTTAAAGCAGAGATTGTTGATAATAATCTAACAGAACTTATAGATATCACAGACCAACTCCGTGCAAATGGTTTCAAAATCATGTTATCAACGTATGGATACGGTTTTCCAACATGGAATTATCAAGCAGTCAATTTCACTGATTATATCGATGTCATCGAACAGCAAGCTAAAACTTTGATTCTTAACTGTACTCCTGAATATCTTCTTATCTATCCAGAACCTCTCGGTTTCTCTTCAGCATTTGTTAAAGAATTACAAACCCCTGTAGTTTGGGCATCTACAATAAACGATTCCGTGAACTATCTTAGATCTTTTACAAATGATACAGAGATTGGCGTAAATCTCTCGTTTAATGATTTTGATAAATATACTTATGAAACTAGTGTATTCGAAGAATTATGGGCAAATACTACTCTTGATTTCATGGGAATCGATTTTTACATAATACATGCAAGGGATCTGGATTTAGACTTATATCTTGAAGATGTAACAAGTAACACAAAAGAATTCTGGGTTTGTGAATTTGGTGTATCAGCAGTTATGTATGGAGAGAGAATTCAAGAAGCAGCTTTAGCTAGATTGCTTGAGATATGTGTAAAAGAAAGTAGAATAAAAGGTTTCAATTATTACTCACTAATAGATGACTTAGCGGGTGGAAATTCGCTAGGATTAGTTGGACAAACTGGTCACCGTAGGCTTTCATTCTATAGATATCAAGAAATAATCAACAAAGTTGTTTTATAGAAATAATGAAGAACTGCCTCAGACCGCCCATCAGCGATCATATTATCACACGACCGTTGTGTCATCATTAGCTAATTCCTCAAGGAAAATAATCGAGTTTTGGTTTAAAGTTTTCGATAATCCACTATTTGGACATTGCTTGAGCCATGGAAATGTATCCTTCAACCTCACTTTTAGCAGTTCTAACAAACTCTAATAACTGTTCAAGATTGCCCTCTGAAGCACTTAGGTGAGTCTCTTCAAGCCTTTTCATAGCTTCTTCAAAATTTGATAAAGCATCTTTGAATTGTTCTTGATCAAAAAGAGCAATTCCCTCTGTTTCTGAAGCTAGTGCTTCATAGAAAGATCTTTGAGCAGTCATATTTTTTATAAGTGATTCGCTTTTAATACTTGTTAGAAGACCCAAAGCAATATCGACTGATTCAACTGCTTTTTTGAATTTATTACTTGCATCTATTGGATTATCTCTTCTTTTATAGAGCTCATTAGCTTCAGATTCAAATTGGCTAGCTTGGGTGATTCGAGATAAAGCTAAGTACAGACGTTGTTCCATAAAATTTGAACAAATTACACTTGCTCTGGAATAATATTTGGATGCTATTGCAAAAAACCTTAAAGCTTCATTGAAGTTACTTATAATTATATTCTCTGTCCCTTGATCCCAGAATAATTCTGCTCTACCGACTATATGTGCTTTAGTTATCTCATCTATTTTGTTTTGCATATCTTCCATTTCTTTATCAAGTGATTTAAACAAAAAGTTGGCTTTCATCAATTCTGTTCTTGCATAAAGAAGGTGTTTCTTTGACTCTTTTGTATTATCTGTAATTGATTCGGCAATTTTTAACTCATAGAGATATTTAGCATAACTTATTCTAGAATTTGAAACACTCACATCAATTGGATTATCGACACTTTTGCGATTTTCTGTAAATTCTTCAAAGAAACCAATTGCTTCTTTTGCTGTTTGAATTTGATTTTCTATGTTTTGATCAAGAAATGAGTTGCAAATTCGAAACATCCCCTCAGAATAATTTATCCATGTAACCATCTCGTCGAAAATTCTATCTCCTTCTCTCCCTCTAGAAGCTTTTGCTCTTATTAGCAACTTCAGTGATTCTTCATAGTTCTTTTGAGCATCAGCTTTCTTATCCTTTTTGAATAATTCATCTCCTTTAACAACATAAAGCATTCCAGCATAAAAATATGACAAAACTTTGAATGTAACATTAGCTTCTCCTGCTTCTTTAAATTCATTATACAGCTTAGAATATTCATTATACGATGCTTTTAGATTTGAATAGACTGGTTCATAATGTAAAAATTGGAATTCAAGACTCTTTGTACTCAAAGGAACACCAAAATAATAATAAAACACAAAAATAAAAAAGTAACTATTGTTTTGTTCGTGTAACAAGAGATAAAAATAGAAAGAAAAATACACTATTAACTCTCTTAGTGATAAATATGGCGAAATTACTTCCTTTAGTTGTTTTTGATATGGATGGAACAATAATTCAATCAAATATTGATTATTTTGGTACAAGGCAGAAAATATGGGAAATCTTGAAAGGTACTGTAAGTAAAAATTATTATGAGGAAATTGTGGGTTCTCCAAGATCAATTATTGAGCTAGTCGATTTATTTAAAATAAATGATGAAACTAATACAAAAGTGAAACTAGCTTGGGAAATAATAGAAAAAAGCGAGAAAGAAGGATATGAAGATGCAAAAGTCAATGAAGACGTTTATGAAACACTTGAATTCCTAAAGACGAAAGGGTACA
>JAGLOH010000176.1 GCA_023139025.1 Candidatus Heimdallarchaeota archaeon
TTTATGGCTAGGTGTGAAAATCCATGTCTGGGAAAATATTGCCAAACCTAATAACTTATAAGGTGTGCTTATAAATTGCACATAGTAAATTTACAAGGTCATCATAATGGCAAAAATTAGTGAAAAATTAAATAATGCTTTTAATGCTCAAATTAAAGAAGAATTAGAATCAGCTTATCTCTATCTAGGAATGGCTGTATGGTTTGAAGAGCGAACTCTCGATAATCTTGCTAACTGGTTTAAAATGCAAGCTGAGGAAGAGTTTGCACATACTATGAAATTCAAATCTCACATTGTTGAGAGAGGTGGTTCTGTTCATTATCCAGCCCTAGCAGAACAAAAACAAGATTGGACAAACATAATGGAAATTCTTGAAGCTTCTTATGCACATGAAAAATACATAACAGAAAAAATTATTGGACTCCATGACTCAATTAGAGAACTTAAAGAATACAGTTCTATTTATCTTATTCAATGGTTCTTAGAAGAGCAAGTCGAAGAAGAAGATAATATTTCAAGTCTTATAGATAAATACAAAGGCTACAAAAACGACTTCAACTTTGATCATCATGTTAAAAGAGTTGAATAAACACATCTCTTTTTCCTTACTTTTTCCTTTTATCTGAAAAACCTTTTAATTTAGAATATACTTCCTTAATTGTGAAACAAGAGAAATCTATCCTTCTGATTGGTCTAGGTGCTATAGGTTCGGTTTTATTTTCTAGATTAGTTAGACACGATTACAAAGTTGTTTGCGTTACATCTTTAAAGAGTTCAAAATTGATTAGAAAGAAGGGAATTAGAGTCCAACTTATAGCTGATGTTTCACCTCTGTTGCATAATTGTGATGTATATTCAGAGCTACCAGAGGATTATATTTTTGATAATTGCATCATTTCTACTAAATCTTGGTTAAATGAAATTCTTATTGAGGATTTAGAAAAATGGTTAACCTCTGAAGCTTCAATTCTCTTATTTCAGAATGGTTTGAATATTGAAAGACCATTTCTTGTTTCCCCCAAAAATTGGAAAATCACTAGAGCGATCACTTCTCTAGCTGCTTTGAGGAAAGAGAAAAATTATTCTGTTGAAGCTAGCATAGGTGATACATTTATTGGAAGCATTAATTATGAAGATCAAGAAGAACTTAAAAGAGTCAATAAATTGCTGCTTGAAATTGGACTTACCGTTGAAACATCTAAAGATATTCAAAGATATATCTGGATGAAAACGGTAACAAATAGCACAATTGGTCCATTAAGTGCAATTACTGGTCTTACTAATGGAGATGTATTAGGAGATAGTTTTCTTAACAAAATAATTAACTCAGTTATAGATGAAATCATACTCGTAGCTCCTGAAGAATTAGCCTTGGATCATGAAGAAGCCTATAACATGATAAAGAAGATAGTAAGTCAAACAACAAATCATAAATCATCCATGCTTCAAGATATAGAAAGCAAAACAAAAACAGAAATTAGCACACTTAATAGTGAGATAATTAATTTAGCTGAAAAAAAGGGGATAGATGTTCCAATCAATAAGAAATTAGTTGAACTAGTAAATAAATCAACAGATGATAATTTTCCCAAAGAGTTAGCAATTCTTGAACTAAGATCTATATACTGAGTGATATCATGTCAAAATTCTGGGTAGCATCACACATTAGTGGAATATTTACAATACATAATGATGCAGAGGACACTATTTACATGGGGTCAAAAGGAGCTGGTTTTTCAATAAATCGTGGAACCACTACATGGATAGAAGAATCAGATGATTCGAAGAATCGTATTTTCTTCAATGGGAAAGAAGTTCAGAAATCTGTAGCAAAAATTTCTGATTACATAATGTCATACTGTCAAATTGCAGCAGATAAGAAAGTAGATAGAACTCATGGAGTTTCTCTATTCCATGAATTTGAGGTTCCATTGGCATGTGGTTTTGGTGCTAGTGCCTCGGGTGCTCTTGGAAGTTGTTTAGCTTTTAATGAATTTTATGATTTACAATTTCCTGAAAATTTCCTTCAGTGTCTTGCTCATTCTGCAGAAATAAAATATAGTGGAGGTTTAGGTGATATTTCTGGTCTTCTTCAAGGTGGGTGGGAATATCGCTTACAACCTGGTGCCCCCGGAGTTGGAGAAGTACGAAGTATTTTAGAAAATAGCTACAGAGTTGCTACAATTACTTTTGGAGAGATTTCAACTAAATCAATTATTACCAGTGCTAGTTGGAAGGAACAAATTAACAAAGTTGGAGAGTTATTTTTAGCAGATTTAATTAATGAACCTACGATAAGAAACTTTGGTACTGTATCAAAACAGTTCTCCATAACTTCTCTTCTTGCTACCCCCCAAGTCAATGATATTATGCAGGATTTAGAGAGCAGCGAAATCCTTGTTGGTCAGATTATGCTAGGCAATGGAGTCTTCTTGATCTATAAAAATAGGTCAGTTTTATCTAGTCTGGATGATTATATTGAAGAAGAAATTTGCTACAAAACTGTAAAGAAATATGACTGATTAATCATATCTATGTTCCTGAGAAGGAAATTTACCTGATTTAACTTCCTCTGCAAATTCTATCACAGCATTTTTGATGATGGAGTTAACGTCTGCATACTTTTTAACAAACTTAGGTTTCAAGTCGAAAGTGAGACCGATTAGATCATCTATAACAAGAACTTGACCATCACAATATTCCCCAGCTCCTATACCTATAGTTGGAATAGATAATTCCTCAGTAATCTTCTTGGCAAGTTTCCAAGGAACAGATTCAATAATTAAAGCGTAAATTCCAGCTTCCTCCAGCTTTTTTGCATGTTTAATTAATCTCTCTTCATCCTTTGACTCTTTACCTTGAACCTTGAAACCGCCAAATTCGTTAACATAAGTTGGAGTGAGACCTATGTGACCTAAAACTGGTATCCCTATTGCTTTTATCTCTTTGATTTCCTCAGTTCTTTCCTCTCCTCCTTCAAGCTTGACAGATTCACATTTTCCCTTTTTAACAAGTCTTCCTGCATTTCTGACAGTTTCTTCAACATTAATTCCATATGTTAAGAAAGGCATGTCACCTATGATGTGTGCACGTTTTGTTCCTCTTGCAACTGCTTGACTATGTCGAATAGAATCTTCAATTGTAACTTCTAGAGTATTCTCATAACCAAGAACCGTCATCCCTAGAGAATCTCCGATTAGAATAGAATCAATCCCAATTTCATCAATGATCCTTGCTAAAGGATAAGTATATGCAGAAATCATTGTGATTTTAATTCCTTCATCTTTCATTTTTTGAAAATCTTTGATTGTTATTTTCTCCATTGTAGTCATATTCAAACAACTTCCTATTCAACTTTTGGTTTTTCAAGTTCTCCTTCTGCTAAATCATTAAGCCGTTGTGATATGTATCGCAAGCTTTCCTGTAAAGATTTGTGATTATCGAAATTTTCGACTATTTCTATAAGAACTTCCTTACTTTCGTTTTTTAGTTTCTCAGCAATACTTACCATTTCAGGGATTGCTCTTATCACATTATTAACTATTGTAATGTTTGACCAGATTGAAGTTCTAGATAACGGATTAAGATCTATCGTGATTACTTTCTTCCCCATTCTTCTTAAAGCCATTGTCCTATCGCCATCCTCTAAAGGAACTAATATTACATCAGCTGAAAAAATTCCTCTTTTATCTACTACTCTTCTAGAGTGAGATAATTCTTCAATGGTTGTATAAAATTCAGGATCATTTCCCAGAATATTTTTAGCTCCTGCTTCTTGAAGTTTTTTTGTTACAATTGCTGATCTTTCTTCCCTTCGATAAAAGAGATTAACTTCAAGGTTTACAGAAAGAATATCTGCCAATTTAACTAAATCTTCTGAACACAATGATGCAATGTTCCCATTTACTGAAATTATTGCTTTTTTTGCTAAAAGTATCATAGCAATTGCTGCGGTTTGTTGCTCAATTGCAAACAAAGGAGTTTTTTCACCAATTAGATAGTCGAAGGCTTCCCCTCGTCCATGAGCTATTAAACCGGCTTTTGCCACTATATCCTGATGCATACCTTCTATAATCAATTCTCTAACACGTAAAGATTCTGCTCTAGGATGACCATTAGGAATTTTCAACTTTATCTAACTTAATAAATTCTAAAAGCTAAATAAATATCTTCATGAAAGAGATTAATAGGGTCTTTCCTAACATTTTTTATATAACTAGATTGAAGTGAATTCCATCCATGAATTCCAAAAAGAAGAAAGAAAAGGAAGTAGAGCACCAAAAAACTCTTTTCTACAAAGAAGCAGAGAGAGTTTATGTTCCTATGTCTGATGGAGCAGAACTCTTATGTTATTTTACTAAAAAGGGTAAAAACCCCTCAGGAATAACTATTCTATTCATCCCTGGTTATGCTTCTGTTCCTATGTCTTGGAACGATTTGTGGGATTGTATATACGAAGAATTTAGCCTTTATGTTTTGGAAACTAGAGAAAAAATTACATCTAAAGTAAAATGGAGTCACAAGGGTGATATGAATCGTTCTGGGAGGGATATAGGAGATGCCATTAGAGGATTGAAACTAGATCCTAAAAAAACAGTAATTCTCTGTGCCAGTGCTTCTGCTCTTTATGTAATGAGAGGTTTAGCTGAAAAATGGATAGATGAACCTCTAGGTATGATAATGATAGGTCCAGTTAGAACTCCCATACTCCCTTCAAAACTAATCTATATGACTAAATTTACTCCTAGTTTCTTAATTAATTGGATGTTAAGAAGTATAGGAAAAATTTGGATAGGAACAGCAGTTCCAAAAGGAGTTCAGAGGGATAGATATAGAGAGTATATTGGGACTGCTAGTGCAATGAGATGGAAAAAAACAAGGTGGGTAACTTTTTGGGATGGAACTAAGGATTTCAAGAAGGTCAAAGTCCCCACACTTATGGTAGGAGCTATCCAAGAAGATCTTCATATCGATGATGAGACTAAGATTTGTGTAAATTTAGTTGAAACTAGTGAATATCTACAAGTTTCAAGTTTCATGTACATGCATCATCTT
>JAGLOH010000177.1 GCA_023139025.1 Candidatus Heimdallarchaeota archaeon
AATTTCATATAATGTAGGGAAAGCCCTCGAAATCTTCGAGATTTTCTTCTTAAAAGATAGATTAGGTTCAATCAGTTTATATTTTTCAGCACAGGATGTCAAATATAACCCTCCTAAAGCCTTGAAACTGCCCAACAGTTCATCTTCATCAAAGAGCTTGTTCTCTATAATCAAGTTATCAATTTGAAAAAGTACTTTTTCTAGATGACTAAGAGAACCCATTAGATTATCCTACATGTTAGTAGGAACAGATAGAAGTGTTAATTCTAAAAGTTTTCTGAGTATAGTTATTTAATTTGATTAAAGGTATCTCATTTTAACCCGTTGAAACTTTGCTGTACATGTGTTACATAAAGTAGATGGTTTTTGTATGAGAGCTTCAAAACTATCAGTTTCTTTCATTAAACAATCTCCATCACATGGTTTCAAACCTAAAACTATACCAACGTGAAATGCTACTTCTTTTGCTGTAAGGGTTCTTGTTGCCATTCTAGCTGTTGATACAATTGTTCCTTTGATAATCTCCCCATATCCAAAAACATACTTATTATCAACAATTAATGCTTGTTCGATCAACCAAAGAAAAAAGGATAATCCTTCTGATTGAGCGTTGTTTAGAAGCAATTGAGCATCAAAAGCGTTTCTTTCAGTATTCCAAGCTGTTTGTCGAGGGATTCTAACACCTACAGATCTGAACTGCATTTGATAGATATCACTAAGGAACCTCTCAACATGTTCTGAGACTTCATCAGAGATTGTTTCACAATAATAGATTTTGAAATCCCTAGGCAAGACTAATCTGGATACATATAGTGTTTTTTACTAATAATTGTTATGATACTCTCACTAGAAAAAAATTAACTTATGAGTTATTTCTGTTATTTTTTACCTGAAAAAGTGTATATCCCATGTGCAACAATTTCTTCCTTTAAACCCATTTTAACTTTAATTTCGAGCTGTTTTGCATTCTTTTTGTATGTAAATTCCTTGATAATTTTCATATTTGGAGGTAGATTATATCCCGATTCGAAATCACTAGTTAGAATAACCTGTTTATTGTTAGATTTTATAGCTAAATTTGATGTTTCAATATAACCTTCAGAATTAAAACTGATTAGTTTCATCTGTTCTCTAGTTTTATCAAAAAAAAGAAAATTTCTTTCAAGTAACTTTTCTGGTTTGGTAGAGGATTCTATATGTTTAATTTCTATAATATCTATACCAAATTTTCTACAGTGTAAGTAAGATTTAGAATCTATTCCATCTGCAGAGAGGGTTCCTTTCCATAGACCATAAATCCAATCAAGATCATCGATAGGGTTTGAAAAATCCATACTTAAAAACAAAGGAATGAATTTAAAAACTCTACGATAAATGAATTAATAATGAGTAAAGCTAAGAAAATAGATTTAGAGAAAAGCAAAGTTCTAGATTGGGAATTGGATGAAACTTTGTTAATTGAAGCGCTCACACATCCGAATTATCACCCTCCAGAACAAAGTATTCAGAATTTCGAAAGATTGGAGTTTCTAGGAGATTCGATATTAGATACTTTAACAGCTGAATGGCTCTATAAAGAAACCAAAGAAGACGTTGGTATTTTGTCTCAATTAAGATCTCTTTTAGTTAGAACCAATTCATTGGCTGAAGTAGGAAAGGAATTAGGAATTGAAAAGAAACTAAAAACTAGTTTTAATTACAAAATAGTTGAAACTGATTTAGAGGATAGTCTAGAAGCTATTTTTGGTGCTTTCTTTCTCTCTAAAGGTGTAGATGTTACAAGAGAATTTTTCTACAAACTTTTTCTTAAACGACTTAAGCATTTTAAAAATGAGATAAATGATGAAAAAGGGAGAGAAAAAATACTTAAACTAACAGTTTGTGAGCATAATCCCATAAATCAACTTCAGGAATTTTTTCAAAAAGAGGGATTACAACTTCCTGAATATTCCCTTTTAAGGAAAAAAGGGGAAGATCACGAACCTATTTTCTTTATGCAATGCAAAGCAAAAATAGGTGAGAAGGAATATTTAAGCTCTGGAAAAGGATCAAACAGAAAATCTGCTAAACGAGATGCAGCAGAGAAAATGAGTAAGAAACTGAAAATCTGAAGAAAACTTTTCCCCAGTTAGGTTTAAGTATTACAATATCTATTAATTAGTAGATGACTGAACCTCAAATTGATTCGCCAAAAGCAATAGAATTTATTAGAAATAAAGGAAATGAGGTAGAAAAACTTAAGCTAGCTTTGATGCTTGGAGAGAAATCTGTAACAGAAGAGATGGTAAAAGAACAACTCAATTTACAAAATTCTGATGGAGGGATGCCTTTCAGAATGAGAGAAGATTCACTGAGCACCATTGGTCCAACTATAACTTTTTTCAAAGACTTTCTAATTCTAGACATGAAAGATGAAATTGAAGATTATCTCACCAAAGCAGCAAACTTCCTACTAATGAATCAATCCGAAGAGGGATACTTCGAAGAACCTCAAAGTATAAAGAATTTTGAACCCTCACTTTGGGAAACTCCAGGAACAGATCCAAACAGAATTTATTGTACTGCTATTGTGATTAATTTCCTATTAGGTTTAGGTGATGAGACATATCGAAACTTCATAATTAAAAGTCTAGACTATTTATCAAGAAATTGGAGAGATGATGCTGGTTTTAAAAGCTATCCCCACGCATTGTGGAATGCAATTCCAACATTCATTACAATAAAGGGAGAAAATGACTGTATATCAAGAAGAGGACTAGAACTGCTTCAGACATTTAATTTAGAGAACTATCCCTCTTCATCAATAGTTTGGATGGTTGAAAGCTTCATTAATGCTGGATTGGAGAATCACCAATTTGTCACTCGTTTACTAGATGTTCTTTTACGTAGACAAACTAGTGATGGTAAATGGGAATCAGAAGATGGGGAAGAATATGATTCTACAACAACTTTAACGGTTTTACTAGTTTTAAAGAAACTCAAATACATTTAGATTTCATCAGTTTAGAGAGAAAATTTTTAATCAAAGAACTAATTTTAACATAGTATGATAATTGATGGGCATACAGATGTACTATGGGCTCTGACTAGAGAAAGAAGAAAATTTTCTGAAAAATCTGAAACAGGACATGTAGATCTTCCAAGATTAAGAAAAGGAAATGTTCTAGCGGCTTTCTTTGCAGTATTTCCAGCTATGAGTGATTTTGAAATCTACAAAGGTGTTGACCAGTGGTTTTCATTAATCGAAGACCAAGATAATGATCTCTTACAAGTAAAGTCAGTAGAGGATATAAATAAATGTAAAATGAATGATAGAATTGGAGCTATTTTACATTTTGAGGGCTCTGGTGGCATAGATAGTGAATTTTTGTCTTTGAAAAATTATTACAGAATGGGCTTGAGAAGTATTGGTTTAAGCTGGTCTAACGTGAATAGATTTGCCACAGGTGTTACATTTAACATGTTGTCAGGAGAAAGTTTTGAACAGGATAGAGGGTTGACCGAAATTGGTAAGGAATTAGTTAAAGAACTAAATAATTTGGGTATAATTGCTGATGTCAGCCATTTGAATGAGAAATCTTTTTGGGATGTAATTGACCAGACTAGTAAACCAATAATTGCTTCACATAGCAATGCTTATTCTATTTGTAATCATCCAAGAAATTTGAAGGATGAACAGATAAGAGCTATTGCGGAAACTAATGGAATAATAGGGCTTAATTTCTGTGTATCTTTTCTTTCTAGCGATAAGAAAAAAGATCAAATTCAATTGGAAGATTTAAAAAATCATATTGAGCATATTGTGGAATTAGTAGGAATCAACCACATTGGTTTCGGGTCAGATTTTGATGGTGCTACAGTACCTGATGTGATGAAGGATGTTAGTTATTATCCTGTTTTAGTTGATTATTTGGATAAAAACGGGTATAATAAAGAAGATATACAAAAAATAGAATCTCAGAACTTTCTGAGAGTTATGAAAGAAGTCTGGAAATAATTACTCTTCGTCTTTTTCGATTTTAACAAGCTCTAGTTGTCGTCCATATCCAAAATCAACTTCAGCTATGATTCCAGATTCAATTAGTTTGTCTACTCTTTCTCGAACAATCCTTCTAGATGCAGATCCTCTCTCTTTTCTTACTTGCTCAGTTAGTTGTGAGATATTGAGTCTTTTCTTTCGATCTAAAGCTACAATTATAGCTTTTGAGATTGAATCATATTTTAGATCAGGAAATCTCTGCAAAATAGTGTCTTTTAGTGTTAGAGTTTGTGAAGCCACAGTTAAAGGAGCTTTAGAAAATTGTAAAGTGGAAGTGAGAATTTGTAGTAAGTTCATCATCTGTTTTAGTTCTGGGCTACTGTCTGAAACTTTATGCTGTAGATTATTTATCTGAAGAATTACATAATTGATTTTTTCTTCAAGTTCTGATATTCTACTATTTAGCGCTTTATCATTTTCGGACATAGATGAAACCTTTCTCACTTGAATCTTAACTTGCTTCTTTTCTCATCTTCAAAATACTGCTAAAACTGAAAAGTTTTGTGAAATCCTTGTAGGATTCAGCTATTTCTTTTCTTAGCAGTTTTGGAATACCACCTTTCTTAAGCTCTTTATTTAGTACTCTTTGATTTCTGATTCTCTTCATTGGATTTGTTATGAGATAATATAATAACATCAATGGAAGCACTATGATTAAATAAGAAACATAGTTGATAGATACAACAATTGAATATAATTTATCTGTCAATATCGACACCAACTATTTCTATTAATCATCGTCTGAGTCTATACTGATGTTTGATCTTAGAGCTTTTCCTACAATATCAAAAGATTTAGAGAAATTCATGATTATTTCTCTAACCATATCTTCAGGTAATCCTTGACCTGTAAGCTGCTCATGAAGAGCAACAATTCCTTTACCATAATTGGTAGCTATTTCAGGATCATAGATTGCTGAAAAGATATTTTTGATTAGTGCTGGAACCTCTCCAGAAACTGCGCCAAGAATTTC
>JAGLOH010000178.1 GCA_023139025.1 Candidatus Heimdallarchaeota archaeon
TGTTATTTTAGGGATTTTCAGATGTTTTTCAGCTTTTGATATAAATCTTACAGTTTTATTGATTGCATTGCTCTTTGGTTTAGGCCAACTTCCGTGACCAGCTACACCATGAAAAGTGAACCTAACCCAATTTGGACCCTTCTCCCCCAAACCTATTGATGGACTACTCATAGGTTTACTTATACTTGGTTCTCCAACAATTGTAGCATCTGCATTTATTACATCGAAATGATTATTGGTCATGTATCCTGAACCATAAACACCATGTGTTTCTTCATCAGGAGTGAGCCAAAGCTGTAGTTTTCCTTTGAATTTTAGTCCAGATTCTTTTAGTATTTTCATTGCGATCAATTGACATGCTATACCTGCTTTCATGTCTATTGAACCTCTTCCATACAATTTATTGTCTTTTATGATTCCTCCTAAGGGAGGAGTTTCTTCATCCCAATTATCTGGATTAAATGGAACTATATCCAAATGACCGTTAAATTGGAGAGTTTTTCCCTTTTTTCCTCCTTTAAAAGACGATATTAAATTATGATAATTCTCATTCTTCTTCTTGCCAAGAAAAGGGACTTTGAATAATTCTGTTTTAAAGCCTTCTTTTTCCATTAAATCTTTAGTAAACTCAAAAATTTTGTCGATGTTGTGATATTGAAATTCAGAGAAATTTAGTGATTCAATTTGAACTAATTTTTGCAGTAAATCAGTAATTTGCTGTTCATTTTTGTCTACGAAAGCTAACAGTATTTTCTCGTTCTTCTTTAAAGGGATCTTTGGTATAATCTTTTTCTCTGTTATATCCTCTGACATGGTGTTCGAAAGATGTTTTAAGTGTTTATTTATCTTTCTTAATGACTTGAAAACAATTCTTAAATGCTGGATATAAATCGAACCAAGTAGGATTTACAATGAAAAAGGAAGAAATGGTAAGAAATGGGTACAACGAGATAGCTCCCAAGTTCAAAGAATTCAGAAGTATTTTTGATAATCTTCCAGAGCTAGAGTATCTTATAACTCTTCTTCCTAAAAAGGCAAAGGTTCTAGATGTTGGTTGTGGAATAGGAATTCCTGTAACAAGATTTCTTGTTGATCATGATTTTTCAGTAACAGGAATTGATATTTCAGAAAAGATGGTGGAATTAGCAAAACTAAATGTTCCTAAGGCTGAATTTTTTCAATATGATATGAATGAATTGGATTTTCCTGATAATGCTTTTCATTGTATAACAGCTGTTTATTCCCTTTTTCATGTTCCAAAAGAGAAACATTTCTCTATCCTGAAAAACTTTCATCGAATGCTTAAACAAAATGGTATTCTTTTCTTTTGTGTAGGACACTTGGGGGGAGATGATACCAATGAATTCTTAGGCGAAGAAATGTTCTGGAGTAATTATCCTCCTGAAAAAACTCTTTCTTTAGTTAAAGAAGCAGAATTTGAGATTATTTTTGATGAAATTCTAAATAGGGGAGATGAACTGCAATATTGGGTTTTTGCAAAGAAGAAATAAGAAAGAATATTTCCTTTTTTACTGTTAACAGAAATTTTTATAACTGCATGAAATCGGTTAAAGATATGAAAATAGATTTCAAATCATATGATCACGATAAAGATTTTTCTAGAATTAAAGATTTTCTTCAACAAACATATGTTGATGATGGGGATTTAATAAACTGGACATTAGAGAGATGGAATTATGCTGCATTCTTTATCAGAGATATGTTTGAATTTACTATTGAAAAATGGAGTGAAACAATAGGGATATGGGAGAATGAAGAAGGAGAGATAGTCAGTTTAGTTTTGAATGAAGCAGTGCGAAGAGGAGAAACGTTCTTCCAAATTAATCCTACCTTTAAAGATTTTATCCCATTTGAAGAAATGTTTGAGTTTGCAGAGAAAAATCTTCAATTTGAACATGAGGGGTATCTGATTTTAAGACCTAGAATCAGAGAAGGCGATAGTCGATTAGAAAAAATTGCTAAAGACAGAGGATATGTCAAAAGAGAAGATGCTAAAGAGACAACCTCTTTGATTGCCCTTGATAGAGATTTTTCCTATCCTGATCTTCCAGAAGGTTATGTGATAAAGAGTATGGCTGATAAAGATCAAGTTGTAAAAAGGACTGAAGCATTTGCTAGAGCATTTGGAAATTGGGGAACAGAAGATGAGGTTCAACCTTCCTCTTATCTAGCCCTTCAGAAAGCTCCAGACTATCGAAAGGATTTAGATGTTTATATTGAAGCTCCAGATGGAGAGATTGTTTCTTTTTGTTTGATTTGGTACGATGAGAAAAATAAAATTGGAATTCTAGAACCTGCAGGAACAGTTCCCGATCATAGACGAAAAGGATTAGCTAAAGTAACCAATTATGAAGCAATCAACCGAGTTAAAAGGGAGGGTGCAAAGAAAGTCTATGTTGGAGATGGTCAACAGTTCTATCTCTCAATAGGTTTTCAACATAAGCAATGTAACAGAATTTGGGAAAAGAAAGTTAAGAAGTAAAAAAATTTCTTCTTACCTTAATCTAACTACTTATTTATCTCTTTTTAATAAATCTAACTCCTAAAGGTACAGAAACTGCAATTAGTATCAAACTTCCTCCTATTGACCCAAAATAAATCCAAAGTTTGTTAGTATTTTCAGGATTAGCAGTTACGTTTAAGGAATTTGCATAAACGTTGATTTTCTGCTCATCTGTTGTAACATTATAGCCTGCACTTAGAATCTCATCTTGAGTACGGTTTAACCAAATTCCAAAAGCTTCAGTCAATCCTGAGCTAACACTGCTATCTGGATCAAGTGAGTATGTATCTGTATAGCCTATCATTTCTGAAGCTTGAAGAAGGATATATTTAGCAGCCCAATAATCTAAAGCTATGGGATCAATTCCTGCTAAAAGAATGTTTACACGAGTAGCTTCAGTATAACTGGTTCCAGGACCTTCAGAACTTGATGTTTCGGGATTGGCATTAACCCAAATAGCGTCGAGGATATTTAAAGTTGGAATTCCAAGTTCAGCCATTAGAGTCCCCATTCCACCCATTGCAATTCTGTCATGACCATTTGCTAAACCTTGAGTTTGAACGCCCATATAGTGTTTTGTTGTAGCAGTGACACCAAACCCAGAATGAGATTTCAAGATTGGAAGATTGATGATTTTGAGTCTCTTTTCGTATCCGGTTCCATTCCAAATACCATCTCTAAAACTTACTTTAGTTCCAAATTCTGTTTCAAACTTTGGATATGATACATATATACCGGTTTCAGAATCTGCTGTATCATAAACCACATATCCATCTACCATGTCTCCATCTGAATATTCCTCGACTTCATCATTTTTAATATCATCCCACAGATATGTGGATACTTGATAATCTAATCTGAAAAAATCAACCACATCTTGAGCTGACTGAACTTGGTCTTCTGAATTAGTGTTTTCCCAATCCATAGAACCGCGACCTTGACCATTATCTGCGACCACTATCTCTCCTGTGAAACCTTCTGGATGGTCTAGTACCGCTTGAATTAACTCTTTGAGCATATCAGTATTGGTTCCACCTCGTTTGCTCCACTGACAATTAATTTTGAGTAAAACAACATCAATAGCTGCAACTAATCCATCTGGTCCTTGATTAACTCCACTAGTAGCTGTTTGATAAAAAGATAGATTTTGAGTTCCCATAAGATCTATTAGATCGTTAATATGAGCTACATCTCTACCATTCACAATGAAAATATCAGATGAATCTTCTGATTCTGAATCAAAAGAATTTATCTGGAGAGATATTTCTCTATGAGAATTAATTGTGTAAGCAATTGAAGCTGTTCCTACTGCGGAAACTGTTAGAAACAATACAAGAACTACTCTTCCATAAGTAAACCATGATTTTATTGTTGCTAGGATAATTGAAACAGACATTAAGGGTATAGCTGAACCCAAACCAAATGTTGCATTTCTCAAAGCTTCTTGTTGACAAGGATAAGTGATTCGCGAGGGTTTCTTTCCTGTTCGCAATAAAAACCAAAGTAGATTAAAAACACCAAACAGAAAGAAATTGTTTAGAATTTGTTTCTTCAAAGGTTTAGGATTAAGGTCAGAAAAATTTTTGCTTTTACTTTCTGTTTTTGGAGTCTTCATATATTCATATCAAAACATTATTTCATTTATTTTTTTCTGTGACCTTTTTCTACACACTATTTTTCATAATTTCACTAAATCTTTTAACGAGATAACTGTAGTCAACATTTTGTTCTGTTTCATAGGAATGTATATTTTCCTTCAACTCTTCTACAGTTTTAACTCCGAATACAACAGAATCTGCACCTAAATCAAGTGCATAATTAAAGCACTGTGCAGGAGTTGCTGCTTGATCTAATTGTAAAGAAATCTTTCTTCCACCAGAATAATAAGCTGATAAATCAGTCTTCTTATTTGTAAATAGTTTTCCCTTGTGAAGATTCTTTATTGCTACCAGAGCTATGTTTTTCTCTTTACAAACTTCAATTAATTTCTCTGTTGATTTCAAAACACCTGTTGCGAAGTTTAATGGATACATGATAACATCATATTCGTCATCTTCTATTATCTTAATTAACAAATCAGGATTGTGGGCACTAACTCCAATAGATTTAGCTCTACCTTCCTGTTTTAGATTTTTAACAAATTCAATAATACCATTCTTACCCACCTTGTTATAATCCTCCAAATTTGTTACAAACTGAATAAGAGCAATATCAGTATAGTCAGTATCAAGTTCATCCATAATTCGATCAAATGATTTTCTAATTTTGTTGATAGATCGAGTTTTGCTAGCTTTGCCTGTTCTCTCATCGTAAACATTCCCTATATGAGTTGTGAAAGTTATCTTCTCTCTCTTATCTTTACTAAATTCTTTGAAAACATCAAAGAAGTATGGAAAATCAAAAACCAAATCATAATGTGTCATTCCAAGTTTGTAAGCTTCCTCTAGAATCAGCTTAGAATTTTCATCTCTACTCAAGTGTTTAACT
>JAGLOH010000179.1 GCA_023139025.1 Candidatus Heimdallarchaeota archaeon
GAAAATAGATTTTGATGCTCATTGGGAATAATAATTGTAATAATTAGATGTGTCCAAAAATACACAATTAGCTTATTTAGTGTTTATTACTTTTGAAAGATATGAAAGAAGAAACCAAAAGGAAACTATCTAGAGTTGTTGAAATTATATTCCTAGTTCCAGCATTAATATGGATATATTCTCCTATTATTGCAGGAATTTTGTTTGCAATGGTTTGGATGTTTCCAATTGCGTTTACTTCCTGGTGGTTATTTGCATTTGCTGGAAATAAAAATTGGGTTCTAGGTATAATTTCAGTTAATGATCAAATGATAACTCTGATTGTTTTTGAATTTTTAATTTTTGGAATCGGTTTGTGTTTGTTTATTTGGGGTGTTGTACTCATTGCGAGAGCTAAACTAAAAAAAACTGGTTTAGTTCAAACTGGGCCATATAAATACATCAGACACCCCCAACATTTGGGTTTGATATTGATGACACTTGTTATATCTTTATACATCCCTTGGTCAGCTGATACATTTATTAGGATTGGAGAAATTCTATCATGGTCCTTATTTACGCTAATTTTGTTTATCATATCAAATATGGAAGAGAGAAAACTAGTAAAAATATATGGAGAAGAATATAATTCTTATAGATCAACTACGGGGTTTTTCTTTCCTAGGTTATTTAATAAAAGGAAGCAACGAAAGAAGATTGAAGAAATAAAATATTGGCGTAGGTATATTTTCACAGCGACTGCTTATGTGTGTTTTATATTACTAATTAGACTTCTAGTTTATATTTTAGAGCTCCCAACAATTCGAATTGTAGGTCATCTCTTTGATTACTTAAGTCCGTTTTTCTGGTATTTCAACATAATAAGTCTCATACTGTTCATCGCTCTGCTGATTGTAAGAAGATATAGAGAAAAGACACAGTTTATACAAAAAGGATGATGTTGGATCCTTATTCTTTTAATTTATTCTTATGATATGGGGATTCCCTCATCTGTTTAGAATACTCCTTCAAAGTAAGAATCTGTTGAACTCTAGTCTTTCCATAAGCTTTGTATAGTTTTTCAGAAGAAAATCCAATTTCACTAGCAACTAATATCTGATCCACTAATGCAAAGTTTCCAAGAAGTTCTTCTTTATTGTCTATTCCTGGTATTATATCAGGATCGGCATGTTTTGATCTTATACAATCAGGAATTTCAAGATATTCTGCTATTTGTTCCAGTTGACTTCGATAGATATGTAATAAAGGCATTATGTCAGAACAATGGTCTATTCCCCATTTAGTAAAAGTACCAGTAAGCCATTCTGTTCGGTTAGCTGCACCTACAACCATTAGATTGTTAACATCTGCATATTGATACAATACTATCATTCTTGTTCTATGTTTTGTGACAAGATATGCATTACCTCTGGCTATCCATGAACCCGCTTTAGGTTGCAACCTGCTTTCAAGTAGATTGCTTTCTTCTTTGGAAATCAGCTTAGACCTTCCATACTTTACTAATAAACCTCTCAACCTCCTACTAGGAATAAATCTGATAGGAAGTAATTTGTAACCTTTGACAGCTCTTACGATAGGTGTAATAGATTTTTTTCTTAATTTTACTCCAAGAAAATTAGCTAATTCTTTTGCATGTCTTTTGTGAATAGGTTTACTATCTCTTTCAGGCATGTTAAATAAGTGTACATTTTCTTTCCCTAGGCTTCGAACAGTTAGAGTTGCTGTTACAGCTGAATCTAATCCTCCGCTTACACCAACAACTGCACCGTCTTTTTTCATCTTCTGCAGTATTTTTCTAATGAAATCCTCAATATCCATGCAAGCATTGGGTAGATTTAATTGAAGTTCTTTGATAACTTCTTGCATCTTGGTACCTCTAGCATTTTTTCGAAGCTTACAACTTCATATATAATCAGATATTTAAAGAATTTAAAACTTTAGAATTATATCTTTTTATTATCTAAATTACGAAAAACATAATCATAGAATTTTCAAATTGATATTATAAGCGAAGCTAGATTTCCTTTAGCAGATTGTATTTCTCTTCAACTACATTATAAAATGCTTCAATAGTCATCTTAAGCCATCTATCATTTGCATCTTTTGTGAAGTCAGGTAATTGCTTTGAATTCATCATTTCCTCTTTTGTTAACTTTTGCTTGTATGAAGTCTCAATAAATTTTATCATTTCTGAAATCTTTTGTTGACCATCTATTAAATTTTTAATTGATCCAATATGACCATGACCTGGAATTACGATGTTTGGATTTAAATCAATCATCTTCTGAAATGCATCAACCCAGAGATAAGGATTAACTGTTTCATCTCCAGCAAAAGGAAACATATCTGAAAATAATAGATCACCTGTTAAAATAACATTTTCTTCGGGAATATGAACAAAAGCACTACCTTGAGTATGTCCATGTGTTTCTATGATTTTTACTGTCTTGAACTCGCCTTTTATCTCATACTGACCATCAAAGGTGATATTAGGTAGAACAATTTCTTTATCTTTATAATCCCCCTCAATTTTTTGTTCAAGAATTTTTTTAGTACTTCTTGTTGAAATGATATCACAATCTTTGAAAACCTTAGTTCCAAAAGTGTGATCTCCATGATAATGAGTAATGATAACATACTTAAATTTCAGACCAGTTTCTTTTTCTGCAAATTCTCTTATTTCCTTAGTTTCTAAGGGTTCCATACCAGTATCAATCATTATAAGAAATTTGTCTAGTTTAATGAAGGAAGTATGAGAGGATGTCTCACTTGAAGTGTAATCCCAAACTGATTCTGTAAACTTAATGATGTTCTTTTTCTTCATAATCCATTAGAAATGTCTCCATTATTAAAAATTAGTGATTTCCTTCAAACTGGAGAATCTTTAAATTTGAGCATGAGAAAAGGGTGTGATTAATATGAAAAGTAAAGCAAAATTCTCAAAATTGTTTTTTTCAATAATCTTCTTAATAATTGTATTGAGCATACCAATTTCCCAGAAATCCTTAGCTTTTCAAGATCAACCAATTATTGGAGGTATAACAGTAAATGGAGTAGATTATCCTTCATGGAATTGGACAATGACAGAGGTTATATCTTCAGGAGGTTTAAATAGAGGATATGACCCTTCAATAGCTGTTGATTCTATTGGAAATATATACATTGTCTGGGAATATTATATGGGTGGAATAAATGGATCTCTATACCTGAGTATTTGGAATGTAACAACTCAGAGTTGGAATACTCCAGAGCTTGTTTCTACAGAAAGTCCAAATTATGTCTCCTTCCCTTCGCTATGTGTGGATTCCTATGACAACCTACATCTTTCTTGGACAGATTCAGCAGATATTCTTGGTTCTGGATCAGATAATGACATTTTCTATAAGTTTAGGAGTTCTACAAATTCAAGTTGGACAACAACAGAAGTAGTTTCAACTGAAAGTATTAACGGAACATCTGAATCTACAACAGCAGTCGATTCAAATGGTAACGTTCACATTGTATGGACAGAATATACTGATTTTGCTGGAAATGATTATGATGTTAATTACAAATTCAAGAATGCTACAAGTGGAGTCTGGAATACTACTGAACTTATTTCTGTTGGAAGTAGCTATTTTTCTGCTGCACCAGATATTGGTGTAGATTTAGCAGGAAACGTTCACATAATTTGGAGAGATGATGAATCAAACTATATCGGTTCAGGAACAGATACTGACGTTTTCTACAGGTTATGGAATGTAACCAGCACTAATTGGCATGATATTGAACTTGCTTCATCTGAAAGTACTCATTTCTGCACTAACCCTTCTCTTGATATAGATTTAGGAGGAAACGCACATATAGTATGGCAGGATGGTACGAATTATGATGGTTCAGGATTCGATTATGATGTCATTTATAAAATGAAGAATGCAACTAGTTTAAGCTGGACAACTCCTGAGGTAGTTTCAACAGAAAGTGATAACACTATAGCTCAGCCTGAGATTACTATAGATTCTCGAAATAATATTCATGTCTCATGGTTGGAACCATACAACTATACTGGTGAAGGTTCAGATATGGATCTTTACTATAAGTTCAAGAATGCTACAAGTTTAAGTTGGAATCTTACTGAAGTTGTTTCTACTGAAAGTACAGATCATTCACAGGATATTTGTCTTTCTGCTGATATGTTCGGTACAATTCATTTCGCTTGGATTGATATGACTGATTATCTAGGCGCCGGAACAGATTTTGATATCCACTATAAGAGACTCGCCATTAACTATCTCCCTCCTACAGTTCTAGATACTATTATTCCTAACCCTAGTACAACTGGTAATGTTACTCTCAATTGGGAAGCTGTAGAATATGCAAGTAAATACTATGTCTATCGTTCAACTTCAACAATTTCCTCAATAGATGGATTAACTCCTATAACCGTTTCAAGTGTAACCACTTACGAAGATCTTTCATTAGCTAATGACATTTATTATTATGTTATAGTTGCAGCTACTCCTTTTGTCAAAAGTGCAATTTCAAATCAAGTAACAGTTGATGTAAATGTCATAATTATTCCTGAATTCTCATTGAAAGTACAATTATCAATCGGATTGATGATTGGCGCATCTTTGCTAGTAATACATATAAGAAGAAAGAAAAAACACTAATTCTTCTTTTTATTATTTTTTTTCAAGTTTTTAGAATAGAAAAAAGTGGAAAAAGAAGGATTACTTCCTTTTATGAACAATTGTAACTACTGGAATAGCTAAGAATGCTAAAATCATAAGAAAAGCTAGATAGGTACTTGAATATTCAGAAATCTCAGGGATGTAGTTTAATGGATATAAATCAACTGAACCCGCACTACCATCAATTGCATAACTCCCACTAACCCAAGTCGACCACCAGTTCCCTGACAAAGAAATTTCATCGTACCACTGATTACCTGTATCATCTTCTGCTTGGGAAGTACCTAGTAGATTATTGTCCAAAAACA
>JAGLOH010000018.1 GCA_023139025.1 Candidatus Heimdallarchaeota archaeon
GCACCACCACCATGTGGATGTGAAACTGCGTTCATTGCTACACCTCTTACTTTAGGATAGTAGTGGCCTTTAGCTTTTTTATGATGATGCATGTTTCCAGCTTTAACAAAAGGTTTCTCTGTTCTTCCTCCTCCAGCAACAATTCCAACTGTAGCTCTGCACCTTTGGGGAATTTCTTTCATTTCTCCACTTGGAAGCTGTACTGTAACTTTTCCTTTATCATGTCCTAAAATAGTTGCATATCCACCGCTTGCTCTTATTAAACGCCCACCATCTCCTGGTGTTAATTCAATATTGAAAACTGGAGACCCATCAGGAATAGCTTGTAAAGGCATTGTGTTACCTAGTTGAACTGCTGCACCTGTTCCATATTCGATTTTTTGTCCTACTCGAATACCTTCAGAAGGCAGTATAATCTTCTTGAGTCCATCCTCAAAAAGTACTTTAGCTACAGGAGCCCCTCTACCAGGATCATGAACAATATCTTTAACAAATCCTGTAATCTTTCCTGAATATTCGATTTTTGCCACTTTTCTGTATTTTACACTACCTTTTTTCTTATGAGAAGCTGCTCTGAACTGTGATGTTCCTCTTCCACGTCTCTGAACTAGTATTTTCTTACCCATTCAAATCACCTTTTAGAATAATCCCATTCGTGATGCAATATCAGTAGCATCATCAAATTCACTTAATCTTACGTATGCTTTTTTTGTTCCTTTGGGAGTTATTAATGTATTAACCTTATCTACTTTAACGTTGTATAGTATTTCAATTGCTTCTTTAATTTGCTTCTTTGTAGCTCTGAGATCAACCCATAGAACCAATTTATTTTCTTTTTCTATTAGTTCAAAGTCCTTTTCTGAGATAAGTGGTTTCTTTATAATTTTGTACGGATCCATTTTTCATCACCCAAAACGTTCTCCTAGAGATTTTATCGCATCCTCAGTCCAAATAGTAAGTCTTCCAGGATAAGTTCCTGGTGCTAACATCTCTGTAGATAATTCCCTTACGGATATAACTGTGGTTCCTAGAATATTTCTGCCTGCTTTAGATAATGGACATTCTCTATCGCCAACAACAATTAAAGGACCGACAGGAACTTTATATTTTCTTCCCCTTCCTTTACCTTTTCCAGGACGAACTTTCTTACCTATTTTAATTCTCATGAGTTCTAAAGACAAACCCAGATTTCCCAAGAATCTAACAACATCTTGTGTTTTTTCTATAACCTCTGCTTTCGATTCTACAATGATTGGAAATTCCATTTTATCTTCAAATCTGTGTCCTCTATCACCCACTGCAGTTTTTGATGCTGTATAAGCTATAGCTGATTTAAGGGCAAGTAAGTGTTCTTTTCTATTTACTTTCTCTATAATCTTTTTCTCTGCTGTTGGAGGATGTGCTTTGTGGCCACCTCTGGCTTGAGGAATAAATGCTGTTCTTTGAGCACTATGTGTTCTAGAACCTTTAATACGTGGTACTCTAGCTACCCCTCTTCCAGGGCCCCAATTTTCAACAGCGACCATACGCCCAGCTAGAGGACTTACACCTTTAGGTTGTTTCTTCCAACTTTGCTCGGCTAAAACAGCACGTTTGATAACATCTGGACGAAATGTTGTGGTAAAAACTTCTGGGAGTTCTACTTTTTCACTCATTTTCTGTCCTTTTATTGAATATTTTGATACATTCATTTTTATCTCCTCACACCTAACCTTGTTGACTCCTTGTTGAGATATGCAGAATTTGTGGTTCTTTAATTGGTTGTGGAGCTTTTCTCATTGGTCCTCTAAGCATTACTGTTCGCTTTTTAGGTCCAGGTATTGATCCTTTCACTAAAACATAGTTGTTTTTTACCACACCATATCTAACAAATCCACCTTTAGGTACTATTTGTAATCCATCGGATCCTATCTGCATTATTCGTTTGTTGTATTCAGTTCTCACATGGAATCCCATTTGTCCATATCTTGGAATAGTCCACATTGTTCTTGATGGTGTCCATGGTCCTATTGATCCAACACCACGTTTGGTACCTTTGGACTTGTGTTGAAGTATTTTAACTCCATGTCTCTTTACTGGACCTTGGAAACCCTTACCTTTGGTTACTCCAATTGAATCAACAAATTCTCCTGCCTTAAACACATCCCTGATTAACAATTCTTTTCCAAGAAGAGAAAGACCGTATTCAAAACCTTCCTTTATATCGCTGCATCCAATTTTGATTTCAGCTATTTGAGGTGTTTTCATTCCTATTCCAGTCAAGTAAGGTTGTGTATGAACAATCGCTCTTAACTCAACGATTTTTTCTAGTTTATCTTCCAACTTCTTCTTAGCCTTTTTAAAATCATATTCTTTTGGAGTCTTAAGTCTACGTTTTAGCTCTTCCTTGGTTTCAGTTGCTAAAAGATCAGCAGCAATCTGAAGACCATACGCTGATTTTTCGTAACCGCGTAATCCAAAAATTACGATAGGAGGTGTTTCGATGCATGTTACAGCTGCAGTTACTTCTCTATTCGCCAAGTGACTCCTTAGTCGATCTTCCATATATACGCAATGCGTCATCCCTGCTTTGATTCCGAGAAATCCCAATAGTTTGGGAGCACCCTCGTATTCTTGCCATGCGCGAGGTGCAGGGATAATTCTTCTTGCTCTTACCCTTCGATATCCTAGTGATGATCGATGGGGAGCACTTACCCTTCGATGCCCCATTTTTATCACTTTATGTTGCTAATTTTAATTTATTAACGTCTTATTACTTATTCTTGCAGAACCTATGAACTGCGTTTTGACGTCGTACTCCGACTTCATTAACATCATATAAATATGTCGTTAAGAAAGAAATTGCATGGAATAGTTATTTCAGCAGAAACTACAAATCTTCAACGGTTATATGAAAACAATCTGATTTTCTTTCAATGTTAGTTTTTCTCTTTATAAACTTCTGAGTCAAGTCTATGTTGGTTTTAGTGTGGTTTGAGATGGTAGGTACAGATATTTCTGATTTTCCTTCTGTTAAAAACAGTGGTACAATCAACTGATCTGCAGCATATTCATCTACAGCTGCAGAACCATGAGAATTTCTTTCCCAAATCTTTGCACACAATCCTGCAACCTGTTCAGCAGTTATTCTTCTTTCACCTGGAATAAAACACCCAATTCTACTACCTGAAGAATAAATTCCAACAACTGTCAATCCTGAACCAGGATTTAGAGATTTAACATAGTTGATATGTCTATTAACATCAACATCTAGTTTTACTTTTTTTGTGAAAGCATCTGCTTGTCTTTCAGCAACATGCCTCCCCATTAATGATTTTGAAGCTATTGAAAAAATTTCTACTTTTAGTAATTCCCCTTTTTCTGTTAAGTTTAGTGGGGAGAGCATATTATGACCTTTAAACTGAAAAACGCATTTTGCTCCTCCTCTAGGATAAAAGCCATAGTGCATTGTATTTATTTCTATTTTCTTATCCATTAATCCTATTAATTCATGAGTAATGTGTTGAATATATTCCACTGAAGGAGCCCATTTACCATGAGTGGCACCACCATTTATGGTTAATTCCAAATCTCGTTTTTGAGAAAAGGCATAGAATAAGACCGCTTGCGCAACTAGACCAATGCTTCCAGCTGTTCCAACTTTTACAAATGCTTTATCTGACTTTGCATTCTTCTTAGTTAAAACTAATTCTTTGTCTCCAATATTTGAATCAACCGAAATAAATCCGGAAAATTGTTTAATTGCATTAATTGCTTCTATGTGTTGAGCTCTTAAACCAGGATTTGATCTATTAGAACGAATGTTGAAAAGATTCAAATCAGTATCTGTAGCAGCTGCTAAAGCTGAAGATATTCGTATTATGGAGCCTCCACCTTCTCCAATGGAACAATCTAAATTGAAAGTCATCTTAAATTGAATAAGAAAGAAAAGAAAAAAATCTAACGGTAGGATTTTTGGAATCTTGATCTAGAACTTCTTCCACCAAAATGTTTGGGTTCAGTTCTTCTTGGATCACCTGAGACAATTGTTTTATCATAAACAGTAAATTTCTCCTTCATTGCTAAATCATCAAAATATTCTATCAATCCTCTTGCAATAGCAGTTCGAATTGCTTCAGCTTGACCCATAAATCCTCCTCCTCTTACATTGACTCTTATGTCAATTGATTCTCGTACTTCCTCTCCTGCAATAATAAAAATCTCGCTAATCTTTATTCTTTTCAATTCATTTGGTAAGACTTCTAAAGGCACTCCATTAATTCTAATTCTGCCTTTGCCTTCTTTAATGGTAGCTCGAGCAATAGCTGTTTTTCTTTTTCCTGAAGATACAATTACTTTACCCATATTCATCACCTATTTATTCATCCCACCCAAATTCTTTACATAATTCACCAATGGTTATTTTCTTGCATGTTAGTTTGCTTGCATCTGCAAACTTAGGTTTAACCATTTCACTACCAGTAAACTCTTCTGGAACTCCAATGTATGTTAGTAATCTATGATATGCTTGCCTTCCCCTACTTTTCTTCCAAGGTAACATACCTCTAACTGTTCTCCTAACCAAACGATCTGGTCTTTTTGGGTGAAATGGCCCACGTCTAGGATTAGTATGTGTATGTATTTGTTGCATATCTCTATATTCTCTTAAAATTGAATGTTTTTTACCAGAAATAACAGCTTTTTCACAATTTAGTATATTTACAGTATAACCTTCCAGCAAATATTTGGCTACCTCTGTAGATAATCTTCCTAAAATTGCATTATCTGCATCAAAATTAATTTTTGTAACTGAAATTTGAGTTCCAGTTCTTGTTGTGTTTTTTGCCATTTTTCACACCAATTATACTATAATCTTAATTTTACTAACCTCTTGTTTTGATTCCAATAACTCATTAATGGTTATGTGTTTGCTTTTACTGGCTTTAATTTTCTCTTTTGCTCCCTCTGAGAACTTCAGAGCTGCAATTGTAACTTGATGGTTTAAGTATCCGGCACTTAGAACAGAACCGGGAACAATGATTATATCATTTTCTTTAGAATAACGACTGATCTTACTGAGATTGACTGTAGCTCTTTTTCTTCGGGGTCTTTCTATTTTCTCTGCTACAGTTTTCCATAATGCTGCTTGTGTTTCTGCAGTTTTCTTTTTTAATTTATGAATAAGTTCAAGTACATTTGGATCAGTAGTTCCTGTTCTTCTAGGCATTTTAGTTCACTTTATGATTCTTTTTCCTCTGCCAATGTTGATTCAAGAGTCTTTTTGAATTCGTCGATTTTTGCGAGAATTAACTCACCAGATTTTGTTAATGTTGTTGAAGGATCTAAACCTCCATTAGTTTCAAAGGAAAAAAGAATTTTTGTAGAATCTTTGCCGATTGTTATTGCATTTGGTTCGCAAACTTCAAGACAGTAATCACACAAAGTGCAATTTAAAGGATTAGCAATTTGGACTTTATCACCAGTCTTTTGGTAAACTCCCCTATAACATGCATCTATACATGCTAAACAATTAGTACATTTTTCCTTATCTATAGTTGGGATTGGAAATGCTTGGTAACCCATGGCAGAGACAGGTTGCCATTTTGCATGTTCTTTTCCTTTGCCAAGTTGTGCCATACACTCTAGTTCCAGAGCTTGATTTGGTCCCAATTTTACAATTGGAATCACAGAACTTATAGGTTCAACTCCAGCCTGAGTTGAAATTAAATCCGAACTATAAACAACAATAGATGTTTGAGCATCTGTTTCTTTTGAGAGTGTTAATGTCACAGTGCATAAATTACAACCAATCCCTCCACAATCACATTCATCTTTGAAGTTTAACTCCAGAGCATCAATGTCGAATTTTAAAGGAATTAGTCCCAATCTGTGGGCTATGAACTCATCAAAAAGAGGTGATGTGTTTTTCAAAACATATACATCTTCAATAGTCAATGATGGCACTTCAGCTAATGCTGTTCTTCTAATTGCGTTAGCAAACGCTAATGTCACATCTGACAATATGAATTTTATTGAATTAGGAAATAACTCTATAAGTTCTATATCCATAGACGCACCCGGCAAAGGATTCTATATCCGACCCAATGATGATACTAAAAAAGGTTTTCCATCTTCAAGTTATTTAAACATCAACCAAAAGCATGTGAAAAAGTACTCAAGATGTTTAAAATCAGTTTTGTGGAGCTTAAATATTGTCCTTTATACAAATAATGAGAATTATGTTAATGCTATTACAAGGGATAAAAGGTTTGATTTTCAAGAAGAAAAGAGGATCGCCTATATTAGAAGAAATTCTTTTGATAGGTGTCGCCATACTGATTTTTGCTATAATCTTTGGAATCATTTTCAGCTTGATTGACTGGTCAACAACCTCTTTTGATAATCTGTTTGGTTAAAATAAAAGCTGGTGCGGAGAGGGAGATTCGAACTCCCGGACCACTAAGGACTAGATCCTCATTCTAGCGCCTTTGACCACTCGGCAATCTCCGCAAAGGTATGTATTAGACCGAGCCTACTGATTTTTAACTTTATCGGCATATGATTTTTGGTGTCCCAATCTCTCTTTAAAGCCAAACCAGCGACGAAACCAAGTTGGGAAAATCTTACCACATAAACTATTTATTGTGTGGTAAGATAAATTATGCTTGTTTAGAGCGCTCGATAAACTTCTAAAAAAAGCGGAATAATTGGATTATTTACGGCATCATTCTAATTGTATCATTTCCTTGCATTGTAATATAATTCAACAATTCATTCTCCAGTCTACTAAAACCATACTGTCTGCATTTCTTTATAGCCATGTATTGTAAAGCAGGTCCCAATGGATCACCATTTTTGTAAGCTCCTACTTGGATGAAAGCTTCCATGAAAACACGCATTTCAAGAACTTCTATCTTATGAAGTTGTTTTTCATACTTCTTCAATAACGGATAGATTTCTGCAAACCTGTTTATTTTGTAATATTCTTGAGCAGCGAGTAAGTCAGCAAAAGCTTTCTCGGTAAAAGTCATTTTGTCTTCCACAGGTCTTTTTTTTAGTGCAGAAGTATAATTCATAACTTGTTGTTCATCAGTATCATCAGTTCTTTCAATCAAGAAATTTATAATGTGCTCAACTCTCTTAGTGTTTGGATTCCCAAGGTTTTTTATTTCTATTAATTGTTCTCTACTAAGTTTAGCACTCAAAAGATATTCACTAAAGAAAATCGCGTTACTATGATATTTGTCAATATTGTCGAAAATAGTTTGTATCAAATCTTTTTCATTTTTATTTTGAAAATCCTGTAATCTTGAGTTAATATAGAATTTTGTTAAATTGAGACTATGTATTATTTGTTTTTTGTTTTCAGTATCAAGACTATTAATGATAAAATCTTTCTGCAGAATTGCTTCTAATAATTGTATGCTCATTTTAGCTTCGGTTATTTTTCCTTTCAGAGCCTGTATTGCTGATAAACGTGACAATGTGGGTAAATAAAAAATATAATTTTTAGTTTTTAGATTATTTCTTTCGAAAATCTTCTTTGATGAAAGAAATTGCTTTTCAGCTTCACATAGAAAAAAATCTAATTCTAGAGTAGCTCCAAGAAAATAGTGCATTACTGCCTGCAAATCCTTTGGTAACTTAAAAGACATAATTCTATTGTACATATTCCTAGTTAGTTGTTGCACTCCTACTCTCTTTTGTGTCAGAAAATAAACTCTGCTAAGATAACCTAGAGCACGAATTAAACCCCTATAATACCCTCTATTTTCAAAATAATTTATGCATTCTTCAAAAATATAAGCACAGTTTGGATCTCGTTCTCTTTTCCATTTATCAACTGCATAACTATAGTGAGTGATATTGTATGTATAGCAACTACAGTTGTTACATGTTTCTAAGAGTTCCATGGCTTTTTTTAATGCTTTCAAGCTTTTTTCTTTATTGCCTTTGAGTCTTTCAATACCCCATTCTATAGAAAAAGCCAAAATTAATCCTTCTTGATAATCTACATCACGTGAGATTTGTTTCATCAAGAAAAGGTCTTCTTCAATCTGTGTTATATCTTTATTAGAACTAAAAAATTGTTTTATTTTAAGCTCTAGAATGTTGACAGTTAATATCCTATCTTTAAAATCAATACTTTTTTGTAGAGCTATGTTAATAATTTTAATTACTTCTTTTGATTTTTCATTAGCCGCATATACCCTTAAAGAGTTCAAAATCTCTTGAAGTTCAGCGACTGTTTTTAATGAAATGACAGTATTTTCAATATTCTCTAAATTCATTTTCTAACACACACTGAATTGTTGTTTGGGAAACGTGGCGAGGTTCTGCATACTTATTATTAAATTCATATATATACTTGGGAAATACTTGGAATTTGTTGGAAGGGCTAATGAAAAAGAAAAAAGAAATGAGGATTTGATTAGTTTGGGAACCAACCATGGGGTAAATCATCATCACCATCAGGGTCAAATCTTAGTACATACATCTTGTTTCAACTCTTGGAAAGGTTACTCTAAAAGTAGAACAAAGCTATTAAAACACCCAAAAGAAAAATGTGACATAAAAGGGAAAAGAAGAAGAAAACCTAACAGTTAAGGCCACCAGGCGGGTGGCAATATTCCTTCGTCTCCTTCGTCAGGGTCAAATTTTAGTTCGTACATCATATCTCTGCTCTTTGTAAAGCACTATAATATTACAAGAAAAAACATACATAAGCACAAGAAGAAAAGACTGACAGGTAAAAAACAGAAATGATTTATTTTTTTACATTCAACACTTACAGATATTTTTGATTTTGGCTTTGTTTCTAAAACTGTATTTTAAACAAAACAAAACCCCGTATAGGAAGAAGAATGTTTTTCGAAGAAAGTTCACTTTCAGAGATGTCTCTCTATTAAGTATAAATAGTAAATTCCCTTGACTATCTTAGAGACGATATGATGCACTCATCAGATGAAGAATATTTTAATTCGTTAATTAAAAAACCAACTGTATTCAAAAACATTGGTTGTTTGTCTGTTACATATACCCCTCCATATCTTCCACACAGGGAGGAAGAACTCAGGACTTTAGCTAAATACTTCAAAACAATTTTTGAAGAACAAGATGAACCATTGAGAAAAATTTGTATAACTGGACCAACAGGATCTGGAAAAACAACCCTCGCAAAACGGTTTGGTCAGCTTTTGGAAAATATAGACAAAAACAAGAATTTTTTGCTTGTCTACATTAATTGTAGAATTTACAAAAGTCCTTATCTTATTATTAGTACTCTTGCAAGGAAACTAAATAAGGCTATTCCACCTAGAGGTTACTCCTTTGAAGAATTACAATCACTTCTCATTAGATTGCTTGATTTTTATTCCCCAAAGGTTTTGTTAGTTTTAGATGAGATTGATTATCTTATATCTAGAGTAGGTACAGATTTCCTTTACACATTACTTAGAATTAGTGAAATGACAACTAAACAATGGATTTCATATATTTTTATCGCAAGAAACCTGAATTTTATCCATCAACTGGATGCAAGTACTCAAAGCAGTTTTCAATCTAATCACATTTCTTTGGATAGATACTCTGAAACTGATTTAAAAGACATTATTAAATCCCGATCAGAATTAGCCTTTTATGACAGTACCATAACCGAAGACTCCGTTGAACTTATTGCGGATATATCAAGTAAATCAGGAGATGCAAGATATGCAATAGAAATACTTTGGGGGGCAGGGCAATGCGCTGACGATGAGAGTTCTCCCATAGTTTATCCTGATCATGTAAGAAAAGCAAAAGCTTTGATTCACCCAGAAATAAGAAGAGAAGTAATTTTAACATTAACCCTGCATCAGAAATTGATACTGCTCGCGATTATAAGAAAACTAAAACACACAAAAAACGCATATATTTCAACAAATGATGCAATTAGCTCTTACAGATTAGCTTGTGAGGAATATGAAGAGGAACCTAGACGGCATACCCAAATCTGGTCATATCTGAAAGAATTATCAAAACAAGATGTTATCAGTACAAAAATCTCAGGGGAAGGAATGCGTGGTAAAACTACACTAATCAGCACACCAGATATATCAGTAGAAACCATAGAACTCTTTCTGATGAAATCAATCGAAAATCAAAAGAAAACAGTAGAACATGCTGAAAAATAGGGGAAAACAATGACAAAGGAAAGCGATAGAGAGATACAGCTTAAAATACCATTAGAAGATGTTTTTTCCTCAAGAGGAAGGGTAAGAATTCTAAAATTATTAGCTGAATTAGGGGAATTAAACATTTCTGCGATATCACGAAGTATAAATCTCAATCATTCTGCAGTAAAAGGACATTTAAAATATTTAACAGATGTAGGATTGATAAAGGAAAAGAGATTTGGTAGAATCTTAATATATCAATTCAAAGATAATAACATCTTGGCTCATTCTTTGAAACAATTATTCAAAATATGGGGAGAGAACTAAAAAATTGTTGGTGCCTCGACCGGGATTTGAACCCGGGTCTGCGGAGTGAGAGTCCGCAATGATTGGCCAAGCTACACCATCGAGGCCGTAATATACTGAAAATCATTATGCTTTTTAATTTTTCTTCTTAATACACTAGGTTTTTAATTGTAACTAATTAAGGCTTCATGAGAAATGAAGAGATATGCTGTACGTGTATTTTACGAAGGTAAAGGATATTATGGTTATCAGAGGCAGCTTGAAAAAAGAACCATAGAAGGAACCATTATCCAAGCATTAGAAAAAATAAAATACATAAATTCACCAGAAGAAAACAATTTTAGAAGTGCAAGTAGGACGGACAAAGATGTTAATGCCATAGGTAATGTTTTTTCATTCAATAGTGAAAAAAACATAATTTTAGAAGAATTGAATTCTGTTTTACCAAAAGACAAAACAATTGCTTGTTGGGGGTATTCTGAAGTTGAAATGGACTTTTCTCCAAAATACAGTATGTGGAAAAAATATTGGTATATCATCTCTAAAGAGTTTTTAGAAACGAACTCTTCTATGACAGTTGATAAAATCAAAGCTGTCAGTTCTTTGTTTAGAGGAGAACATGATTTTAGTTTATTTTGCAAGAAAAATCATAGAAAAACGACTAGGAAACTTGATAAGCTAACAGTAATAGAGCAAGAAAATAGAATTATCCTTGAATTTCTAGCGAACTCCTTCTTGTGGGAACAAATAAGAAGAATCACAAGTTACATCCTAAATTTTGATACTTTATCAAAAGAACTACAGAATACAAAAAAGCTTCTTCAGACACAAACAAGTGTTAATACATTGAATTTAGAACCAGCTAGCCCGAAACAGTTAGTATTGGTTGAACATTTCTATGAGAATCTCAACTGGTTAATTAGTAAAAGAACAAAAGAATCAATTTTAAAGAAATTTGAAACAGAAATACTAAAACTGAAGCAAAGAGAAAACCTCGTTAACTCAGCTCACAAGTTCTTTTTTGATCTGGGATAGGTAAGAAAAAGTAGAAAGAATTCAAGAATCCTTTGAACCACTTTCTTTGACTAGTTTTGCTAAAAATGCACTAAGTTGAATGTTGCTTGAAGCGCCTTCAGATATTCGAAAATCAACCTCTGCCAAGTATTCATTTAATACCAATTTTTGTAAATCTGGTAAAGTTAAGGATGGAATTTCTCTGTAAATCTGATAGGTTACATCAGTTCCAGAGAGGCCATATTCAAGAATCAAATGTTGGAGAATATCTCTTGCTTTATGAAAATCGCCTTTGAGAGCAAATTTAAGCATTTCACGAATTTTTTCAGGGTCTGCATGGCCTACTGTTTGAAGAACGGTAATCCTTTCAACGGATTTACCTGAAGCAACGGTTGATTGTAAAATATTAATGGCTTTCCTCAAATCACCCTCTGAAATATAGAGTACAGTTTCAATACCCTCAGCATCATAAATTAAACCTTCCTTATCACATATTTTAATCAGAAAATCCTTCATACTTACTTCATCTAGTGGTCTAAAACGAAAAATTGCACATCTAGATTGGATAGGTTCAATTAGCTTACTTGAATAGTTACAGATTAGAGCAAATCTGCTAGTTTTTACATATCTCTCCATAGTACGTCTCAAAGCATGCTGTGCTGCTGATGTTAAGCTGTCAGCTTCATCTAAACAAATAATTTTGAATGGAACACTTCCATATGATGCAGTCCTTGCAAATTCTTTGACCTTATTACGAATCGCATCAATTCCACGATCATCTGATGCATTTAACTCTAAAAGATTTCTAGACACATTACTGGGCCCAAATAGGTCATTAGCTAAAGCAAGTAAAGCTGTTGTTTTACCTGTACCTGGAGGGCCAGCAAAAAGAAGATGTGGAAGATTTCCCCTTTCAATAAAGCCTTTTAACCGCAAAACAATATCCTTATGACCTTTGAGTTCGTTTAGTTTTTTTGGTCTATATTTTTCAGTCCACATTATGTCATAATTATTTACCATTTTTCCACACTATCAAGTAAAAGTTTTTTCTATTTAAATCTATTACCAGAAGTTTGGTAAAAAATGTTATTTCTAAGAATTAGATTTGAAATTTCAAGAAAAAAGTGGTGTTGATATACTAAATACTAGAATAACAATTGAAAAAGAAGCTGATAAAGATGACTAGTTGTAATAGTGTACAACAAGGAAAACATGCTGAAAAAAAGGTCATCAGTGAATATATCATACATGGATTCAAAATTATTATTCATGAGGAAGATGGAATAGTCTACTACACAGCAGAACCATTGTTTGACTTTCAAAAGGATCCATTACTATTTGCTGAACTGTCTGCTTTAGTCAATAAGAATAAGGATAGACTTGGAAAAGAGATTCTAAGATTCGATGATTTAGTTGATACAATAAAATCAGTTTGTATGTGGAAAGTTTTAGAAATAGATGGGCTTGAAATAGATCCTGAAGTGTTTACAGAACTTTTTATTTACAGGTTAATCAAATTAGACAGATTAATTCCTGCTCTATTAGATCATTATGTAAATGAAATTTATATGGACCAAAAAGGATCTGCTTTGTACTTAGATCATCAGACCTTTGGAAGGTGTAACACTAATGTAATCCTTGATGAGGAGGAGTTAGAAGCACTGATAACTAGAATCAAGCTTGAACACCCAATTACTGTTTCAGCTAAGAAACCATCACTGAAAATTGAATTTCAAACACAAGAATTTCATTCACGTATTTCAATGGACTTTCCCCCTCTTTCACCAAATGGACCTACCTTTAATATTAGAAAACTAAAAAGAAAACCACTCGAATTATTAGACTTAATTAATCTTAATACTTTACCTACATCCTTAGGATCTTACTTAGTGGAAGCTGTAATCAACAGACAAAATATCACTATTATCGGAGAACCTAATGCAGGAAAAACAACTTTGGCAAATGCTATTGATTTATACACACCTAAGCACTGGAGAAAAATAGCAATTGAGGATGCAATAGAATCAACCAATCAAGCATCAATGGGTTTTAAGCATCTATCTATCCAAGTAGATTCTTTTGAATCAAACAAAAGTAACCATACCAAAACAGCTGAAATCTTAAAATTGTTACATAGATCACCAGATTGGATATATTTAGGAGAAATTCAATCGAGTGAGCACACAAAAGCTATGTTTGAAGCATTAAATGCTGGTTTAAAAGGTATACAGACAGCTCACTCCGACTCTGTTGAAAAAATATTAAGAAGATGGGAGAATTTGCACAAAATTTCAGTTACAGATTTTCTGTCTCTAGAAACAATTATAATCATGAAACGTGAAATACTGAAAACTAATTTCATTAGAACTATCGCTGAAATATATGAGGTTAATACAAATAATCCACAAATAGATAAGAAATATGGATTTCTAACAAAAATTTACGACTTTTCTTGGGATAAGAAAAGAACAATAGATACCATAAAAGAAGAATCGTTCATTAAGGAGAAGATTGATTCAATCATTGAAAGAGAGATAAGTTTTCAACATCATGTTGAGAATAAAAAAGAACAATTATTAATGGTGAAATAAGTGGGGACGAGGTATTTTTCATTAATACAAAGAACAATGCACTTCAGTATTGTACCAAAAGAATTTCTTTACAGAATCACATTAGGTAAAATAAGAAAACATTCAGAAAATTTTATATCAGAAAACGATTTGGTAAAACTAGTGGTGCTATGTAATCTTGCAATACTAAGTTTTTTTGGTTCTATGTTACTCTGTTACTTCCTAATTCATTTAAATTTGATTTTTACGCTGACCGTTTCAATTGTAATTTCACTTGTTCTCTTCTTTGTTTTTAGTGATAATGTTAGGTCAGCTATAATAAAAAGGCACAGATTATTTGATGAGATAGCCTTTCTAATTATAAATTCACTCTCTATTAATATGAAATCAACACAATCTTTACCTCACTCCATTGAATTGCTTCTGAAGAAAGGAACAGTTGATAATTTCTACAAAAAATACTTTGAAGATATGATCTTTAATCTGAACATTGGGGCTGATGAAAATCAAACAATTGATGAAAACTCAAAGATGTTTCACAACAAAAAGCACAAATATGCGTTTCAGAGCCTAAAAAATCCAGATTCTTTCATAGAAACCGATCCTGATTTCTTGACCAGATTAAAAAAAGAAATTAA
>JAGLOH010000180.1 GCA_023139025.1 Candidatus Heimdallarchaeota archaeon
TTAGAAAAAGGTTATCGAGTTTTTGGTCAACTTCAACCAGTTATTAAGGGAGTAGATCTAACTATTAAGAAAGGAGACTTTCTTTTTATATCTGGTCCATCTGGAGTAGGAAAAACCACCTTACTTAACACTATTGCAGGTCTTTTAATTCCTGACAAAGGGTCAATCCACATTGACGATTATTCAATAGGAGAAGCAGATGATACATCCAGATCAGATTTCAGATTGGAGAACATTGCATATATAACTCAATATCACAGTCTGTTTGAGCCAATACAACTAAAAGACAATCTACTAGTTCCTTACATATTTCTTGGCAAGGAATACAATCAAGATATTGGAAATGAAGTGACAAGAAATGTTCATATCAGTCATAAATTAGAATCATATCCTGATGAATTATCAGCTGGTGAAAAACAGAGAGCAACTTTATCCTTGGCCCTTACTCGACAAACTCCAATTCTGCTTGCAGACGAGCCAACAGCTAATATGGACTCTGATTTAGCCAGAGAGATTATGGATGTTTTAATGAATTTCGTGAAAGAGAACAACGCGACCTTCATCATGTGCAGTCACGATTTATCTTTGTTAAGACCTGGTTTCAGACATCTTCGTATTTCTGATGGTCTTATTACAGAAGATACTAGAATTACTCAAGACTCTTTGAAAGCGATACTCAAAGAATATCTGCAAATACAAGAAGATTATACGAATAAAAAATAATCATCTTCTTCCTTTTTTTAAAATTAATCGTATTTAGGAAAAGTTAAAATTACTTAGATAGATTTTCTTTTGTAATCACTATGAAACACTATCTCGAAGTACAATTTACATTAAGTGGTCCCTTACCTTCTGAAAGTAAGGGTGAAATTGAAGAACTTTTCAAACAATTCAGTGAAAAAACCCAAGAATCAAGAGATAAGGGAGAATTCAAAATCACCGAATGGAAAACCAAGGAAACTAAACTTGATATAACAATTTCATCTGTTGATTCACTATCTCCACATGTGGCAGTACTCAGATTAAGGAAACAGCTCTCTGCTGTGATAGGTAAAAAATACCGCGTAGGACTAAGAGGTTTTGCTTTTATCAAATACATCATTGAAACAGAATTGGAAGAAAAACCTGTTAAAGAGTTCACTTTACCATTAGTAAAAAACCTAGAATTTTTTGAAGAAAAAGGAAAGAGTTTTGTTAAAATCGAAATTGATCCAGAAATCGAAGAAGATTTTGTAGAAAAAGGAGCGATTGAACGTATTATACGTCGAGTAGGAGAAAAAATTTCCAAACAACATTATGGAGCTAAGAAAGAACATCATCAAATTTCTTGGTATAGTGGGGAAAAGAAACATCATACTGAAGAAAATCCTACTCAGCTAATGCAAAACGCAAATTGGATTCAACGAACAAATTACAGAAACCAGTGGATACTTTCTCCTACCATAACCGCTTTAGCCGAAGCATTAAAACAAATTATGATAGATTATCTTTATGAGCCTTTAGGATTCAATCAAATGATGATACCAAAACTGGTAGATTGGTCAATTTGGTTGAGATCTGAACATGCTGAGGGGATTTATCAAGGGGGTTTTGAACCCTATTTTGTAGTTCAACCAAAGTCTGCTGACCCCGAATACTTTGAGGAGATTGCTGATTACATTACAATAACAAAAACCATCCCAACAGAGAAACTAGCTGAGAAAGTATCTGCTCCTATTGGTGGATTGTCTTATGCTCAATGTCCTCCATTCTGGTCTTGGTTACAAGGCAAAACTTTAGCCAAAGAAAGCCTTCCGATTAAAATTTTTGATTGGAGTGGGCCCACTTATCGCTATGAATCAGGTAGTGCTTACGGATTTGAGAGAGTTGATGAACTACACCGTATTGAAACATTATTCATAGGTTCTCCTGAGCAAGCTAAAGAAATAGGAATACAAGTCAAAGACAAACTTAGGATTATCTTTGAAGAAGTTCTTGATTTAGAGGTTAGAGAAGCCAAGGTTACTCCATGGTGGTTACAACAATCTGCTCATGAGGATGAAATGGATACTGCTGAAGATCTAGTTGTCGGAACAATAGATTACGAAGCTTATATGCCTTATAGAGGAAGTCGAAAAGAAAGTGAATGGTTAGAAATTCAGAATATCTCTATAATAGGTCAAAAATATCCAAAAGGTTTCTCTGTCAAAGCTGAAGGAAATATTGAATTATGGTCTGGATGTGGTGGTGGTAGTTTCGAAAGATTTCTTACTGCATTCATATCCCAGAAAGGATTAGATAAGAATAATTGGCCTGAGAAATTTATGAAATATATTGATAAACTCCCTGAACCTGTTAAATTTCACTGAAAAGCCCACACCAGTTGTCTCTTTAAATCGACAAGTTTAAAATTTAAATGAGATTGTTTCCCTTAATGATAGATCTACGTTCAGACACTTTTACTCTTCCTTCAAAGGAAATGTTGGAAACTATTCTAACTGCAAAACTTGGAGATGATGTGTGGGAGGAAGATCCAACCGTAAAAGAACTTGAAGCTCTAGCAGCTAAAAAACTTGGAAAGGAAGCAGGTCTACTTGTCTCTAGTGGTACTCAAGGAAATTTAGTATCAAATATGACTCATCTTAATCGAGGTGATGGTGTAGTTCTTGAAAAAGAGAGTCACATCTACTTATACGAAGTAGGAGGGCTTTCACAACTAATTGGTGGATTTCCTTTTCTAATTGAAGGAAATAATGGTTTAATGGATCCTAAGGATGTTGAAGCGATTTTTACACGAGGTTATAATGTCCATTGGGTAGATCCGAAACTTCTCTGTTTAGAAAATACTCACAACAGAGGAGGAGGAAAAATTATTCCTAAAGAAAATATTGACCAGTTAGCCAAAATTGCTCATGAAAATAACGGTTTAGTACATATGGATGGAGCAAGAGTATTCAATGCAGCTGTTGCAACAGGAATGGCAGCTTCTAAGATTGTTGAGAACGCTGATAGTGTCCAAATATGTTTAAGTAAAGGACTTGGATGTCCTGTAGGGTCTGTAATAGCTGGAAGTGAAGAATTTATTAATAAAGCCAGAAGACAGAGAAAACTTGTTGGAGGAGGTTTAAGGCAAGCGGGAATTATAGCTGCTCCAGGAATTTATGCTCTAAATAACATGATTGACAGATTAGCTGAAGATCATAAACATGCCAGAATGCTTGAAAAAGCTCTTATAGAAATTGAGGAATTGAAAGTTAAGCCAGTTGACACAAATATTGCTGTTGTTGATACTTCTGCTAGTAAGTGGTCTGCTGCTTATGCTCGAGATGGTTTGGAAAAACATGGTATTAAAGTAACTTATATGGGGGATCAGTTCTTCAGAATGGTAACCTACTTTGGTATAACTACAGAAGATGTTGAGCAAGTTGTTTCAGTAATTCCAGAGGTCTTTAAGTAGAGATTCTTTATCTTCAAACAATTTTCTCTTACACTCTCAAGCTACATATATATCAGGATATTTTGAGGAGTAACATAGACTTTTTATATCATATTTTTGGTGTTCACATGATACATGTGTCAATCGATGACTATCTAGACGGTTTATTATCAGACACTGCAGAACCGTCTAAAAAAGCTATTATGAAGCTTACTAAATTAATAGAGAATTTTGGAGAAATAATGGTCAAAAGCACCGAAAGAATGGAAGACTATATTGACACACTTACTAATAGAATCAATGCTATTGAACATGCATTGGGCGGTTCATCTCGTGCTCCAGCTCCTTCAGCTGAACCATCATTTGATTCGCCTGTAGCTGCACCAGCAGCGGCAGCGGCTCCAGACTTAACAGCAAGCAACTCAAGTCCAGTTGCAGCGCCTAATTTATCCGCAACAGTTGGAACTCCCGATCTCAGTGGAGGAGGAAATCCAGAACCGTCTGGTAGTCAAGGAACCACCGGAAATGGAATCAGTAGTGCTGATATTATGAAAGCAGCCTCCAATTTACAAAAAGCACCAGAACCTACACCAGGTGATCCTGGCGCGCCTGGAGCAGCACCGGTTTTTAGTCCATTTGGAGTTAGTGCTACCGATATTCAAGATGTTAGATCTGGATTAACTAAAGTTGATCCTGATGAACACAGGAAAGAAAGAGCAGCAGCTGCAGGTGGAACAGAAGGTTCGATGCCTGCTAGCATGGCACTTAACTTAGAAGTCAAAGATGCTTTATCAAAACGAAAATCAAGAACAGATGAAGGTGAAGATGCTGAATTTGAACCAACTCCTGCTGCACCAGCATCACCGCAAAAATCAACTAAACAAATGAAAGAAGCCTTGCAAGGAGAATTACGCGATGCTTTTAGCAGTCTTCTAGAGAGCGACACAAAAGAGGATTAAATAATATTGCTCTCTTTTCATACATTTTAAATTTATATTACACAAAGAAAATATTGTTGATTTTTTATATTTAAAATTACAAGGTCGAAAAAAATGACATTAAATTTACAAAAATACATTAACTTTTTATTTAAACAAAATACAAAAGAAAAACTGAATGATAACTTACAGGCTATTTTTAAAGAATCCAAAAATTATTCGGATAATTTAAATGATCCTTATTATCAATGCAAAAATGAAGAATTATTAGAAGTGTTTACTACTTCTTGGTCAGGTATTCAAGAAGAAATATCTGAAAGTATGGTTTATTATGCTATTACTTTATACTGGCTTGATGCGATTAATCTAGAATTGTATAGAGCAATACTACAAGAATTAGGATCTCAAAAACTGATTACCGACGAGTTACTAGTCTCCAGCTATTGGATGTTTTGGAAAAAACAAAATAAAATCGAAAAACCTAGAAGATATAGCTTTTACTCATTTCTTGAATTTATTAGGAAAATGGGTGTAGACCCTCTTAGTTTTCAAGATTTCGTCAATACAACTAAAAAGTTATTTCCAAATATG
>JAGLOH010000181.1 GCA_023139025.1 Candidatus Heimdallarchaeota archaeon
ACACCAGAACAACTCCTCGAGGATCTATTGAAAATCCACTTAATCCTTTAACTGTAGCGATTTCAGCTGGAGCTACTTTCGTAGCTAGAGGTTTTTCTGGTGATTTGAAGCATTTAGCTCAAGTTCTCAAAAAAGCTATAGATCATAGAGGATTTGCATATGTGGATGTTTTTAGTCCTTGTATAACTTTTAACAAAAATCAAACTTTCGATTATTTTCGTGAAAGAGTTTACAAATTAGATGAAACAGAACATGATAAAGAAGATTATTTTGCAGCTTTAGATCTATCTAATCAAAGATTTGTCAAAGATAAGTTACCCATAGGAATATTCTACCAAATAGAACATAAAACCACTTATGAAGAAAGAGATTTCTCATTGAATCAAGGGATTATTCCAGCTCATGCTTCTCTAGATTTGACTGAAGAGCAAATTAAAACAATAACAGAGGAATTCTACTAAAATTGAGGTAATAGCATGCAAATAAGTAAACAAGAAAAAATTAAAATTGGTGTTACAGTTGCATTATTGGTTACTGCGATAGCAATTTCAATGAGTTCTGTTCGTGGGACAGTTGCAGGCGGTGATGAAGAAGCACTACATAGTGCGACACTACACTGTTTCTATGATAATGGTACAAACCAGTACAGTATGAGTGTGAATTTTACCTTCTATCTATATAATAGTACTACTTTTCCAGAAATAGCTGAATCATATGATTTAGGTGATAATCTTACTCTGTGGGTAGCTTATTCACCAAAAGTTCAAATTGGTTATAACAAGCAACTGATATTTAGAGCAACGGTAGCAGACTCTCTCAATAATACTGTAACTCCTTTACCTACAATTGGAAATTTCAGTGTTGATATCTCAAGTATTGTAGAAGATGGTCTTTCTCTTACTTTGCCTGCTTCTTCATTAGCAGAAGATTATAGACATCAAGATTGGTTAATCTTCAAATTAAGACTCCCTTATAGATCAAATGTTGTTCTAACGTTACTTTTCATGGTAGGTATTCTTTGGGTTATGGAAGCAATTCCTCTTGTAGCTACAAGTTTAATGATACCGATATTCGGTGTTTTGGCTTTGGAATTAGGAGCAAAAGGATTACTAGCTCCCTTTTCAGAACCTGTCATTTTTCTATTTTTAGGTGGTTTTATCATTTCAAAAGCGATGAACAAAACAGGCTTGGATAAATGGATATCACTTAATATAGTTAGAATAAGCCCTAATAATCCTAAGATTTTAATGCTACTAATGATGAGTGTTACGGCTTTCCTATCAATGTTTATGAGCAATACTGCAACTGCAGCAACAATGATACCCATAGCAGTAGCAGTTACTGATAAGTTAAAAGTCAACAAAGAAGTAGAGGAGGAAAGTATAGATAGATACGGAAAAGCCTTAATCTTAGGAATTGCTTATAGTGCTTCAATTGGTGGAATAGGATCTGCAATTGGTACGCCTGCAAATCCAATAGCAATTGCGCTCTTAAGTGAATATGCAGGTGTTCAAATTACTTTCACTCAATGGTTTGCTTTTGGATTACCTATTGTATTGCTTATGCTACCTTTGGTCTGGCTTTACCTTTGGATGGTCTATAAACCTAAAGTTCCAAAAAATAGCATCGCTGATGCAAAAACAGCAGTTAAGAAAGAGTTGGATAATATTGGTCATCTTAATAAGAAACAGATATATGTGCTCTCAGTTTTTCTACTTGCTTTAGTACTCTGGTTCTTGGAAGGTACAATTAAGAAATTCCTCTTTCCTCAATTTTCATCTTCAATTGTTGCAGTTATCGCTGCATTTATGCTATTTTTGCCTTCTATATTCGAGAAGAGTAGGGTTCTCATAGGTAGAGATGTTAATGATTTAAACTGGAATGCAATATTAGTCTTTGGCGGTGGTTTAGTTTTAGGAGTCATCTTAACAGAATCAGGAGCTGGAGATTTGATTGCATATTCGTTAGAAAATCTAGGGATTTCTAGCAAAATTCTCTTTATAGCACTCATTGCCTTAGTTAGCATCATATTAACATTTATTGCATCTAATACGGGATCAGCAGCAATACTTGTACCTCTCGTTATTCCTCTCGGGTTACTGTTTCATATTGATCCAGTCTTACTAGCGGTTGTTGCAGCAATAGGTTCAAGTGTGGATTTCATGCTTCCACAAGGGACTCCTCCCTCAATGATCGCATATAGTACGGGTAAATATCAGATAAGAGAAATGGTGAAAATAGGCTCATTAGTTGATTTATTTGGTCTGCTGCTTATAGCCTTCGTTCTACCCTTTTTCTGGAAATTAATAGGATTAGTATATTTCTAATCCTTCATTATTTTCCTACCTAGTTTTATTCTATATCCAAATCCGTTTTGGTTGGTTCAGGAACTTTCTTTGGCCACCAATTCCATTTAGAAGCTAAACTCATAATTGCTGGAACAAGTATAGTTCTTATAATGAAAGTGTCTATCAAAACAGCAATACACAACATAAAACCAAATTGATTTAGTACCATTACTCTAGAAAATAGTAACCCACTAAAAGCAATCGCCATGATAATTCCAGCAAACGATATTATATTACCAGTTTTGAACAAACCTTTGTGTATTGACGCTTTTTCAGTAAAACCCATATCACGAAATTCAGAAATTCTGGAGAGTAGGAATATATCATAATCTAGACCAATCCCTATTAGAATTGAAAAAGCCATGATGGGAACTAACCAATAGAAAGAATTTACTCCTTGTAATGCTGGAATTACAGACTTGAATACTTGTGTCTTAAAAACAAAAATCCCTAAACCATATATCCACGATAAGGTTAATCCAATCGTAATTATAAGCCTTAATGGTATAAAGACAGATTTGAACATTAATGCTATTAGGATATAAACTACTAATATTGTAACTATTATCATTATCGGGAAAAGTTTGTAGACTTGATCTATTGCATCAACCATGACTGTTGATCCTTCTGCTAGATGCATTTCGTATCCATATTCTGCTTGTGAATCTTCAAGAATGACTCTTGTCTCTTTGATCCATGCTTCTGCTTCATCAGCCCAAGGATCAAATGGCGTTTGTATTTCCATAAGTATTGTAGAATTTTCCAGATTTGTATATCTATTGAAAATTATTCGATATACCATCCCATCTGAACTATTATACTCAAGTGTTGCTGGAGTGAGGAATGCCATTGCTGCTAAAAATGGAATATAATTTCCTCCTGCACTCACAATAGACGTGAAACTATCATTATTTACTATTGTTTCAGTTGCTAGTTTAATCGCAATTTCCTTTGCATCTTGGAAAAATGTTGGGTTCATTATTCCGTTTGTTTGATTAGTTTTAATAATTACATAAAATGCAAGAATTTGTCCAGGGGAGAAATCTTCACTTAATGCTTGGTATGCTAGATCTGAGTCCGAACCTCTAGGTAATATTTGTAGAAAATCCATTGATCTATCAAATTTGAAAACTTGAATTGAAACTGGAATTGCTACTATTATAACGATTATGATAACAAATGGTGCATATTTAGTAGACAATTTTCCTATTTTATACCATATACTTTTCATTTGAGCTGCTATTTCGTTCTTTTTTATCTGGTCTTCAGTTTCAGGTTGTTTCTTTGCTAACTTTTTGTATAAAGTAAATTTCTTAAAGAACTCCTCAAAAGTAAGAAGGGCAGCTGGAGTAAACGAAAGATTAACTCCAAGTGTAATAACTATGGTTATGGCAGCTCCTAACCCTATTGTTGATAGCAACTGTAGTGGAAAGAAAACTAACCCTAAGAAAGTAACAGCAAGTGTCAGCCCTGAAACTGTAATAGTGTGTCCTGCATGTTTACTCATCAGAAGAACTGATTCTGAGACTGATTTATTTTTCATTATTTCTTCTCTATACCTTGATAATAGAAACAGCGAATAGTCTATAGACAAAGCTATTACTAAACTCATCATTATGCTAGGAACAAATGAGAATATATCCCAAATTAGAGCCAATGGATACATGATTAGAAATGATGCTAAAATACTGATTCCCATACTAGCTATAGGTAAAATCATCAATTTCAAGCTTCTAAGCACAAAAGCTAAAACTAATAGAGCTATTGGAATTACAATCAAGTCCATTCTAAGAAGATCTTCTTCTGTTGCATCTTGCATATCAAGATACATAACTAGATAACCTGTAAGATAGACATTGAAATCTTCAGATGTATTTATTTTATGAACTTCTTCTCTTAAATATTCGACAAATGCACTTATTGAGCTGTTTTCTTCATTGTAGATTAAATCAATTGTTAGAAGCATTGATCTTTCTTCAGTAGATACAAATCCATCAGCAACCTGGCTAAATCCTGCATCCACTAGTGAATAGTAACTTAAAACTGATAGAACAATGTGGTCAAAGGATGAGTTTGAGATACTATCTATAACTTGAGAACAAAATGATTCTGTATCATTATTCACAACACTTTCAGAATCATTTACCATTCGAATTAACATAATCATACTTGTTTCATTTTCGTAACCTGGAAATTCTGTTGCGAAAACTTTCTCCGCTATAACACTTGGTGAGTTTGCAGGTGCTTCAAAATTTGTAGAGGTTTCGTTAAGAAACTTTGGCCCCAACCAGATTCCAAATGCGAAAATAATGACCCAGATAACAAGGACAACCACTTTATATTTTTTAAGAAATTCGTGGTATTTGTCGATAAAAGCCATCAGTTCTTCAAGGCAAATTTAATCTTCTTTCTATATTTAAAGTTGGTGCCAAAATTTGTGTAACTAATCTAAATGTTACTTTTTAGTCATGCAAAAGTTATTAAACAAATCTTACACGTTTAGATATCAAGCTTAATGTGAAAACAACAATGAGTGAAAAGAATTTATCAATAGATGATTTATTATTATTGAAACAAATTACTAC
>JAGLOH010000182.1 GCA_023139025.1 Candidatus Heimdallarchaeota archaeon
CAATAGTTCTATAAATTTAAGATAGTACGGATGGTTAAGAACGTCAGTAAAAGCATTTCCAATTAATAATACACTTGTAGATTTTGATATTTCACTAATAAACTTCTCATAATTCTTGATTAAATGTACAAAATGAACAGCAGTGATTAAGTGAAAATTCTTGTTGAAGGGTAGAAATAAACCATCTGCTTGTATAAGATAGCAAGGAGGGGAGGTATCTTTCTTCTGGAACTCTTGCAACATTTTTGTAGAGATGTCAATTCCATAAAGACTGTGTTTTGGAGAAGTAATGAAAGATTCAATTCTCCCTGTACCTACTCCTATGGATAAAATCCTGTAATTGGAAGAGCTGTATTTGCTATCCAAAAATGTGTATATTTTTTCTTTAAAGAACTGAATTGATTCGTTTGGAATTTTACGTGTAAAATCGTATACACTAGCAACTTGATCATAGTTTTTGTAATTCATTTTACTTCCACAAATATCTATCAAATTCTACTAATCGTTTAGATTTTTCTCCTACTAAAACATCATCTTCTATTCGAATACCAAATTTACTAGGAATGTAGATTCCAGGCTCATCTGTATGAACATTTCCTGAAACCAATGGGTCCTTATTTCCTTTGACTATGTAGGGTTCTTCGTGTACCTGTAACCCTAAACCGTGACCTAATCTATGAGTAAAGTACTGTCCATATCCAGCTTTTTCAATTACTTCCCTTGCTGCAAAATCTACTTGTTCTGCTGGAACCCCCGATCTGGAAACTTCAAGAGCTTTATTATTGGCCTCCTCAACTATACTATACACATCAAGGAACTCCTGTGATGGTTTTCCATGAACACTTGTGACTGTTATATCAGCAAAGTAATGGTCGCATGTTGTCCCTGCATCAACAAGAATCACACTATCTTGTTTCAGTTTCTTCTTTGATGGCTTACCATGTGGTACAGCACTGTTTTCATCAATTTGAACTAATGCCCATCCCATCTCTCCTGAAATAAGAGCCATTTGTTCTTGTACAATTTTCAATATTTCCAGTTCAGTTTGCCCAGTTTGAATGACCTCAAGGGCTGAAGCTATACCAGCAGCTGTATCTTCAGAGGCCTTTGTCATTCTTTGAATCTCTTCTTCAGTTTTTACTGATCTAAACGCATTTATTATTGGTCCTGCGTCAACAAAAACTGCTTCTGGAAACTGATGTTTCAATCTCTTATAGATTTCAAAAGGAGTAGAAGGTTCTAAAGCAATCTTCTTTGGTCTAGAGGAAAGCGCGTTTTTTAGAATTAAATATGGGTTTTCTTCCTCCTTCCATGTTACTATCTCTTCAAGTGTAGTCTGAATTTGCATGTTCTCTTTCTCGAATGAAGGAGCTATTAGTATAGGATCTTCTGAAGATGAAAGAATCCCACAAATCAATCTCTCACTCAATCCCAAATACCCTTTAAACAAATAGAAGAAATTAATTGAAGGTGGAACCATCAACATATCTATTTCTTCATTTTTTAGAACTTCAGCAATCATATTTTGCCTTTTAATATAATCTATAGGTTTCACATCTTTGTTTTGGAGAGTTAATATTTAGATTTTTTGTATAAAAGATTCTGCAAAACACTTATTGAAGTTAAAAGATATATTATCATATGCATCTTTCTTTGCTAGACACTAGACCTTTTAATAAATTTGTAGAAATGGAATTAGAAAGAGATGATCTTTATCGCTCATTTACAACCTTAGATGAACCTAAGGAAATTTCTACAGCTTGGGTTATCTTTGCAGAATCATGTGCTCAAAACCTATCATCAATCAACAGTTTGGCAGATATGGCTATTGAGAGAATATATGACGTGTTTCTTGAAGTAAAGAAAACTAACACAAATCCTTTACCACTTCATCATCTTCTTTATGGTGATTTCTCTAACCAACTAATGGCTCTTAATCAATTTGAGCTTCAATTAGGTGTACTTACGTATGTTTATTCTCAAGTGAGAAATAGAGGAGTCTTTGGTTTTTCTCCTTCAACTAGTCAATACATATATTACATTACTGCAAAAAAATCTATTGACAAAATTCTCTATCGAGTACTGCATAATGAGATTCCTGAAGCAAGTGCACCCAGCTTGACTCCTGCTCCAATTATAGGTGATATGCTGAATGTGTTAATGCCACTAGTTCAACTAGAAAATATGAAAAGACTTCTCCCGATTTACGACAGTCTTCCTGATAGTGATAAAGATTTAGGCGTATTAATGGTTAAAAGTGAATATGATTATTTACAAGGAGTTACACTGCTTTCAAATATAATTGATGTATCCAAGAAGGCTGCACAAGATTTCTGGTGGGCTGATCCTATAAGTGAAATATCCATATTGAATCATGCTAAAGAACATTTTGAGACTACTGTTGAGATTTGGAACAAAAGCCCTGAAACTCAAGGAAATCGTGCAATAACAATTCAAAAGGAATTTTTACCAATAGTTGAAGCTCATAGTTCTCTTTCTCTCGTACAACACTTTAAATTACTTGCAAATGGTGCATTAGAGAGTGGGGATCTTAAACATGCCTCTAATTATTATGCAAAAGCATTGAAAGAATATAAGAAGTCATGTGATTTTCTAGAACAAACGGAAAATCCTGAAGGACAAAGAATACACAAACAATATCAGCAAGAGGAATCCGAACTAAAAATTCTACATATATTAACCAAATTGGGGTTAAAACACACAACTATTGTAGAAAAATTATATGATCAAAAAACAGAAGAGGCTCTTCAAGCATGTGTCGACATAGATAAATTACTTGGAGAAATAGAAGGAACAGGATCATTACCTTACATTTATGGGGTAAGTGTAGCATATTCTTCAGCTTCAAGTATAATAAATGAACTACTTCAGCAGGATTTATCCCATTTGAACATAATTGATAGACTTGTTTCTCAATTTAGCTTTCCTTTAAAATCTATGAGTTCAGCTCTCTCTGAGGTTCATTTATCTTTTCTCAAGGTTGATGATGAGAATCCTAGAGCAAGTTTTACTGAATTACAAGAACTTGATGAGAAGCTCTCATATTTGGAAAAAGCTATTGAACTTTTACCACCTTTTATACCTGAGAGGGATAACCAAAGAAAGAAAGTTCATGCTATAAGATACTACGTTAAGTCATTGATTTCTGAAAATAAGGTCTATTTGTTTGCAGATAATAATATTGTTCTAGATTTGATCTTACGTTCTAGAGCTCATTATTTTGCTAAAAAAGCAGAGCAAAGCATGGTAGGCATAAAGAAACAAGAAAAGGAATTAAAAAACCTGATTAATGAAAGGATGATTGAGACTAAAACTGTTGGAATAGTAACTGAATCAAGTTTGTTAACACTAGGTCTTCAAAGTACATATAAAAATGTAGTTAGAAATTTCATCGAAGAAATGATAGGAGTTACAATTGAATCTGAGAAATTACCAGATTTTCTAGCTGAAGCAGTTGAGAAGCAATTTGCAGAAATGACTGAATTTCATGAATTACTGGATCTTATATTATTAGATACTCAAGAATTAATAGCAACAAGCAAAACCGTTTCCATCAAGGGAAATGAAATCAACTGGGATTTTGTAAAAAGAAGAAATGTCTTTGGACCTGTTATCAAAAAGATGTATGAGGGTTTACAAGGGATCATTCTTGGTGAACTTTACGCTATTGTAAAGAAACCATCTAAGGCTTCAAGTAACTACACTAAATCAAGTAAGATCTTTTACGAAGTCAGTGACACACTAGGAAAAATAGCAGAATATCTGGAAGAACAGAAAGAAATGCCTCAGATGATATATACATTTTCTTTGTTTTGTCGAGAGAATAGCAAAGCAATTAGAGATAGAAGGAAAAGACAACCAGCTCCTTATCCAGAGATAATTTCAATTCTGGATTACCTCCTCCTCAATCTTTAAAACTTTCAGAATGGTAGTTTTACGAGAGAGAATGGAAGAAATTCAGAAGCTGAATAAAAATGGAATCCCAATAACTATAATTGGACTTCCATATGCAGGAAAAACAACTCTCGTGAATTGGATTAAAGAGGGTAGATTCACAAGACCAAAACCTACTGTTGGTGTTAATTTTGAAGAAATAAAAATTAGCAATATAAATTTCAGTATTTTTGACATCTCAGGACAAAAGTCCTTCCGTTCTACAATCTGGAAATCATACGTTATGACTTCTGTGGGAATTATTTTTATTCTCGATTCTTCAGATAGAAAACAGCTTGAAGAAGCTTCTAAATGGTTTTGGATAATGGTTGATGAATGGCTGCATGGTAACTATTCTGACAAAGTAATAATGTTCGTAGCTAATAAAGCTGACTTACAAAAAGCAATGAATCTTGAAGAGATTATTGAAGTTCTAAATCTCACAAAAATGTCTCGGTATCAGAACATCTCCTTTCAATTCTTTAAGACATCCTTTAGAGAAGCTAAAAACACAGAATATGCAATGAAATGGTTTGTAAGTAAGGTTAAGCAACTAATCGACATTCAGAAGGTAACACCAAATGCACTATTAATTACGGATGTTGACGGAAACATTCTACACCTCTTTGATCCAGACAATATCGTTGAAGATTCGAACATGTTTGTTGGATATCTCAATGCTTTGAGCGGTTTTACTAATGAACTTCTTGGTCATGATAAATTCAAAGTTATCAAAGTTGATCCTTACTTCTACTTCATATGTGAAGAGAAAGACCATGTTATTTCTATAGCTGTTGATAACGAGCAAACATTACCTGAAGCTAGGAGATTAGCTTTTCTTATCACTGAATATTTCTCTACAAACAAAGAAAAGCTGAATAAGGAGAAACTAGCAGATTTCATTAAATCACTATTAGCATAGCAAGGGAAAGAATTTTATATATCAAAAAGAGGGTAGTTCCGCAA
>JAGLOH010000183.1 GCA_023139025.1 Candidatus Heimdallarchaeota archaeon
CATTAGTTTCTCTTGAGCTTCTCTATAGCTCTCTGCTGAACTCATTTGAAATAATTCACATATACAAGTATATTTTTGTTACTGTTGCTTTCAAATAATATTTCATTAGTTTGTGAATACATTTCTGATAAACAAATTGTTAAATATCCTCATAAGAATCATTTTCTATGGTTTCATCTCAGAATTCATTTCTTCAACGATATCAGAAGATAGTTTCCCAAAAGAATAGTATCTTGTGTGTAGGACTTGATCCTGTTTTACCTTCTCAAAGAAGTAAATACACCATGAAGGATGATGATAGGCTTAATTTCATGCGAAATATGATTAAAGATGTAGCTCCTCATACTTCCACAATTAAGTTGAATAGACAATTCTTAATTGGTCTTACTGCAGATGAAATAAGATCACTAAATATTCTCATTCATCAAAATGAGATGTTATCTATTATTGATCACAAATTAAGTGATATTGATACCTCTAATGAATCAGCAATTTTCTGGTTTAAAGAAGAAGGATTTGATGCTTTTACCTTTTCTCCCTTTGGAGCAAATATTGAAAAAGCTTCTTTGCTTGCTCACCAAAAGGATTTAGGGATTATAGTTTTGACACTTCTTTCTAATCCAGAAGCTATTTTTTACAAAATTGCGCAATTAGATGAGAAACCTATCTATCTTTATATCGCAGAACGGTGCAAAAAAGCTCAAGTTGATGGTTTTTGGATAGGGAATGCTGAACATATAGATTCTAAAGATGTAGGACGAATTAGAGAAAGAATAGGAGACAATGTGGTAGCAATGGTTCCATTGTATGGTAAACAGCATCTCATTGTAAAAAGTACAATCTTCCACTATGATAGCAAATCTTTGATAACAGTTGGAGGACCAATTGTCTATTCAGATGATTCTGTTCAAAAAGCTGAAGAGTATAAACATCTTCTAAACGGATTTAGAGAAGAAATGACTCTACGAAGAAACAAATAGCATGTTCCTAAACACTTTTTTCCCAGCTTGAAAATACCAGTTTGCCATCTCTTAGTGTTAGAAAACCTCTAAGTAACTTACTTTTGTCTAATTCTGATCTACACATTGGACAGGAATGTTTCTTATCTAACCAATCAATGAAATGTTTTACATGTCCTGCATAGTTGCATTCAGGGCATAGAATAACTTTAGTTTCGATTTGATCATCTATTTTAAATTCTTGCAAACAAATTATGCATTTTTCACCAGATATTGCCTCTTCAACAAGAGTAGCCCATTCTGAGATTTCAGGAGTTTCTTCAGCAAGTTCAATTTGGTCTTTATCTTGAAATTGATTGAGTAAATTTGAAATTCTCTGTTTATTAACAAAGGATAAAGATTTAGAGTTATCCACTTTCTGCTCCAAGTTTGAAAGGAATTTTGATGCTTGCTGCTTAAAACTACTAACTGTCTTTTGAAAAGATTTACCTATTCTTTCAGATATCCTGAGTTCATTCTCATCTGTTTCTTCTTTTACTTTTTTTCCGCAAAAAGAACAGAAGAAACTTATGTCTAGTATTTCTTTTCCACAAAATGGACAGGATTTAATTGAAGCCACCTACCTAAGCTAACCTTTTGGTATTTCCTTCTTAGCTTGACATTGAGGACAATAGAACCAACTACCTCCTGATGGAGGGTAATATCTATACATGCCTAAACCGCATGTGTCACATACTTCTGAATGGTCTTCAAACTCAAGAGCAATTTGTAGGAAATCATGAGTTTCAAAGAAGTATTTGGCGAATTTTGTTGTTTCAAGGTTGAGTTCCGCTTCTCCAATCTCAACTAAAGCACCATGAATTTTATGGGTCGTTATATAATCAAAAGATTGGCGAGATTTTACTCGTCCTTGAGCTAATGGGTTCATTGAAATGTAAAGATTTTCAGATGAATTGACTATCATTTCGAGCAAACTTCTATTTTGAACACCAAAACCAAGCAGATTGAAAGGAATAAGGTAGATTTTGATATCAGGATTTGCTGTTATGAAGAATGAAACAGTACCAATTGGTTCAATACTAAATATCCCTATATGTTCTGTAAATTTAGAAACAGCGTTAGAGTATTTCAGAACTATCTCAGTGTCTCGTTGATCAGAAATAGAATAATCTAAGAAAATCACAAAAGGTTTAAACTCTAAGGCTTGTAACAATGTTGTGATTGTACTAATATTACCAAAACGGATGATAACCATTATGGGGAACTCTTTCATCTCTGCATGTAATGCATTAAGAAAATTAACCATTTCCTCATCATATAGATAGAACAAACAACCATTAGAACCAGCTTCTTTTAATCTCTTAAGTAAAGGCAAAAGAACTTCTTTATTCTTAATAGGAAGTGTTTCAGGAATAGAATCGAAGTCTGCATAACGGACGAATCCAGAGATTACATCAGGAATTATATCTTTTAATTTATCCAACTCACTCATTAAACTCAAGAACATATACACAGTCTTTATTTAAAATTTATCGCAATGAAGGGGAGTTTTTAGAAAAAAAATCATCATTTATAACAAAAAGCTGGGAATTATCTTCTTTTTTTATCAAATAACTGCTTTTTCTTGTTTGAAGTATTTCAATTATGTGTCGAAAAACATGTTTTTCATAAGGCAGAGTAAGGATCTCATCAAATTTCATCAAGCTAATATCTGAAGGATTATTTTCCAATTCAATGGCTGCTTCCCGTATTTTGTATGCTTTTTGCCAGGATTCTTCATAAATCTCTCCCATGAGAAAAGCTATCCTAGACAGTATAGTTGCCATTTCAAGATTTGTTCTCAATGTCCCTTCAGGAATATAACGCGGTTCAAAGAAATTTATCCCATATTCTTTGCTCATTTGATAGCCTTGTTTTATTGGATTTAGTAATTTGCATTTTCCCCAAATTTCCATATCGGGTTGTCCATAAATAGAGTTATTTCTATACAGCTCATCATACAGAATCAATAACTCTGGGTAATGTTCACCAATTATTTTCAGGAAATCTTCTTTGTTTCTCCCAGGTTTTAATGTTAATCCTCCAGTTATGACAAAATCTGCTCTAGCATCTTTCAATCGCTGAAAAAGTTCCATAAGATTTGTCTTTGTATCTCCTATCCATGGAATTACAGGAGTTATATATCCCCCAGCAGAAATTCCTTCTTCTCGAAATTTATTGAGTGCAGAAAGCCTTTCATTTGTTGAACTTGCATTGGGTTCAAAAATAAGTTGCTCTTGTTGGTTGGAGAGAGTAATTGTAAATGCGACCCTTGCAAATGTATCTTGATTGATTTTCTTTATCAAATCAATATCTCGTAGGACTAGAGCATTTTTAGTTAATATTCTAACTGGGAAACCATAATCATAAGCTACCTGAAGAACCTTTCTAGTTATTGTTAATTCCGCTTCAGCAGGTTGATAAACATCACAAATATTACCAAAAATATTAATGATGAATTTTGGATTATCACATGATATCTTTTTTCTATTTGATTGAGGAATGAAATCCAAAAGTGTGTTTGTTTTTTCTCTATTGATAGGTAGAAATCCTTTGTTAATCAGATATTTTTCAAGTAATTCTGGTGCATTAATCTTTGCTCTAATCTTATTGTTATAATCATCATGCATGAAATATTCTTCAGATTTTCCATCACAGTAAGAACAGTTGTGAAAGCATCCTTGATAAATATTCAAATGAATATGGTGAGGACTTCTCTTGGATGTCCGAATTAGTGATTTTGCTTCATATTTCTCAATAATCATATCAATTTACCAGAGGATTACTGAGAAAATAACCACATTTGAATATTTAAAGGAGAAAATGAGGAAATTGGATAAACTCAACTATGCTTAAACTCTACGCCAAATCCACCTTTAGGATATTTCCAGTCAACACTGCCATGAGGACAAACAAGACGACATGTGGCGCACTCAAGACACGCTACATAATCGAAGACAACAGGTCCTTCTGCTTCCTCTCCTTCTGTAAATTTGTAGCAATCTGCTGGGCATCCATAAACACAATTATAAGTTGTACACTTTGCTTTACAGATTTCTGGATTTATCTCAATATGTGCATAATTCTGATCGGTTGTGATTTTTATTAGATCTAGTTTTTCCTCTAGTGTTTTGGGTTTGTTTGATTTGCTCATAATGATCTCACCGCTCCTATTAGAAGTTTTATTAATCCAAACAATTTACCTTTTTTGAAAACATATCCTATGGCTGATGAAACTATTCTCTTTCTCGGATATCCGTTATTTCGTAATAGTTTTTCGAATAATCCTGTCAATAAATCAGGAACATAAGTAAACATCATTTTATTTTCTAGAAAGTGTGAAGCTCTTTTGAATGTTTTAAGGTCTTTGTAAGCGAAGCTCTCTTTAAGTTTCTTCTTGTATAGTTTAGTTTGTTTTTTAGTATAATTGTTTGTTTGTAATATTTCAATTGCTGCTTCTCCAGCTACTTTGCCAGATTCTAAGGCAAAATTTATCCCTTCAATGTATAAACCTGCATTCAGAACCATACTAGCTGCATCACCGACGACTAAAACACCATTACCATATAGTTTTGGCATATGCTTGAAACCACCCTCTGGAATGATGTGAGCAGAATATTCTATCATTTCGGCATCTTTCAGCAGTTTTTTAATATAAGAATGTTCCTTGAACTCCTCAAAAACCTCAGGTGCTTTCAGTTTTTTCTTCGTTAAAACATCCATATTAAGGATAAGCCCAAAAGAAACTGTATCCTGATTTGTATAGTAGAATCCTCCACCTGGAATACCTTTTGAATACCCTAAAATTTCGTTGCTCATACCTTCGTTATCATCTAAATGAAATCGCTCTTCAATTTTTTTCTTAGGTAGTTTATAAGTCTCTTTCAT
>JAGLOH010000184.1 GCA_023139025.1 Candidatus Heimdallarchaeota archaeon
AACTAATTCAGAAGCAATTTTCTGAAGAGTGATTGAATGAAAAGCTACTTCATCTTTTAGCTTCAAATCATAAATCTGTAAATATTGTCCTCTATGAAGTTTGTATTCAACTGATCCTACCATCTCACCATCTAGTAAAATGGGATCTATTTGTCCTTCCCCATAAGTATCACGTAAATGTAAGCGCATCCCTAATCTAGTGAAGGGATCATTTTTAGGAAGTATTACTATTCTTTCTTCCTCCTTCAATGCCATGTTTATCAGATTGTTTTTTATCTGACCAATATCTTTGAATCTTTCAGGTGTCATATAGTAATTAGTTTCTCTTTCAGTTAGTTTTCTCTCAATAATTTTCTTTTTGCTTAACAGATTCTTGATCAATTTCTCGATATTACTATATCTGAAACCAATTAGATGGGTTAACTCTACTAGAGAGACAGGACCTAGAGATTCAACAGCTTGCAAAAGAATAAACTCTTGACTCTTTTCAAATGAAGGAAGTTTATCTACAGCAAAATATCGTTCAGACATTTCATAAACATTAGGAACAAATTGTTTCGGAATAAAAGACTCTTGAGATACTGATTTTCGAACTAAATACAGTGTTTTATCAAGTATCGTCAAGCTTTCCTGAATTATATCTCCATCCATTTCCGTAAATTCTATAATTTCTCTCTTTGTTAGTGGTCCATACTTTCTTATTGTTGAGAGTATTTTTTCATCAACTCTAGAGAGATTAAATGGTTCTCTATAAGCAACATAATAGTAAGGAAACATTTCTCTACTTACAAAAGATAATCTCTTGTGACTGAATCTTCCCTTGATAAGTTCGTTTTTTTCAATTAAATCTCTTATCCAATCAAGATCAAAGTCGTTTATTCTAACAGATAATGAACTTAAATCCTCAATTGAGCCAAAGCGATTCAGGAGATTAAGAACACTCTCTTTTCCCTGTAAATTCTCATCAAATATGCTCTCAACTGCGAAACTATAATGCATATAGTTTAAATCTTCAGGTGTTAATATTATCGAATCTGGTTTTCGATTACTGAGATTCCGAAGTAATTCTCTATCTTCTAAACGAATGTATTGAAGGTCAGTGGACGATTTAGTAATTCTTCCTTTTAGTATTCGACTTTTCTGTTCAAGTTCAGCCAAAGCTCGTACAAGTTTCTCCTCTTCGATTCTCAAATAATCGGTTATTTGATGCATAGTAGAAGGTCCATGTACCTTTAAGAAACGAAGAATAATCTTCTTTAAACATTCTTCAGGATCAAGCTTCTTTGCTTCTCTAAGTAGAGGTTCAGGAACGACTTCACTTATTGGGGCTAATTTTGATCGAATTCTCCCACCATATAGCTCATATTCAACACGAGCTATTAACATAGCTCTTTCTAATTTTTCTAGATGTATCTGAACAGTTCTAGTTTCTTCCTTAAGCTCTTCTGCGATTTTTTTTAGAGAAATAGGATGAACATCATTAATTAGTTTCAGAATTTTCTCATCTAATTCAGTTTTATCAATTGATTTAAGATAAAGATTCCAAAATAACTGAAAATCTGTAATTGGTATAGATCTTCTCTCTCCTTTAGCAATATGAACTTCTATAAGTTCCCGGCTATTGTGCAAAGCCAAAGACCAAGCTCTTATCTGTTTCGCATCATTAATACTGTGATGATAGATGCTCGGATTCACACTATCTGTTGTTTTAATTGGTGCCAAAGCTTTTACAGCGCTCTTCAATTGCTTGAGAGAAGAAATGGGGAGATCAGTGTTCTTATAGCTTCGATTATTGAAAATCCTCTCAACTAATTCAGTGTTAAATAATATTTCTTTAGATCCTTCCTTACCAAAAACTTTCGCCAGAACCTGTTGATGTAGCTCTCTTAATAAAGCACTTCTATCTGAAATCTGGACTATATCTGAAATACCCATTAGAACAATTCCATGAGCAAATGGACTAGGGATATCTGACAAGGGAGTGATGTGAAATTCAAATTCACCTTTTTGCAATTTTGATAAAACTATTAAACTATTTACCAAATCCATGTAATCTTTTAATATCTCCCGATAAGTTTCCTTTATTACACAAAAACTGTCCTGGTCCCTAAGTGTTGAGAATATTCTTCTAGCATACATGCTTTGTCTAGATACAGAAATATGTTTTTGACCACTTCTTCTTAGGACCATAAATGCTCTATTTGCTACATGACGGAATCTGTTAACAAACAGTTCTGTATTAATTATTGCTTGTTTAAGAATCTCCTCCAGATTTGCAGCCGACAATAGTTCAGGGACAGTGGAAGTGTCTATTATTTTGTCTATAGGAAGCATTAACAAGAAACCGTTATCATTAACAGCTGATCCTATATCAGAATCAATAGCTTTTCCTATTGTATATGCATAAGCCCTTGATAATGCATCATTTACTCTCCTACCATAATAAGCATGAAAAACTAAAACCATTCTACCTTGTGGATCAATATAAGATTCTATCAATAGTTTTTTGTCACTTGGAGTAACATTGAGAAACATCATTTGTTCCTTAACATATTCTACAATTGATTTCGAAATAATATCGTCTACTTGAAATGATCTTTCAATCCAATCTCTTACTTGACTTTCATCTTCTTTCTGTATTTTCTTTGAAACAGCATCAATGAATCTCCCAATCTGTTGCGATAATTCAAAAGATCTAGGGAGTTCCTCACCAACCCAATTAGGTATAGTGGGTCTTCTTCCAAAAGCTTCAGCAACAACAACTCTGGAACCGACTGTCCGTCTGAACTGGTAGGTATGACTACCTAATACGAAAATATCCCCTGGTGTCAATCGTTCAACAAAACTTTCAGAAAGGACACCTATTCTTGTTCTATAAGTTTCTAATTCTACTCGATAATCTGCATTTTCTGGAATGGTTCCTATATTGGTGTAAAAAATCAATCTAGAACCTCTTTTCTTCCCAAATGCCTTTTCTTTATCATCATACCATATCTTTCTATAGATTTTTCTCTCTTCTACATCTAGATTGTACCCTCCCAGATATTCTAGCACGTTAATAAAATCATTAAAATCAAGAGTCTTGTAATTGTATGATTTTCTTATCATGTCAAATGCTTCTTCAACACCCCATCTCTTCATAAGAGATATACCCACAATGAATTGAGCAAGAACATCTAAACAGTTGATAGGAATCTGGACTTTGTCTATCTCTCGGCTATAAGCACTTTTAGTTAGAACTGCACATTCAATTGCATCATCTCTATCAGTTGTAATCAGTCGCCCCTTTGCTATTCTATCTAGGGAATGACCACTTCGTCCAACTCTCTGTAAATACTTTGCAACTGTCTTTGGTGATCCTATTTGAGATACAAGTTCTACACTTCCTATGTCAATACCTAATTCAAGAGAAGTTGAAGTTATTGCCGCAAGTAATTCATTATTCTTCAATCTATCTTCAACATCTAAGCGGATTTCTCTAGAAAGGCTAGAGTGATGAACAGCAATTGAAGAAGCATATTCATCCCCAAGATATTCCTTTAATCGAAAGGCTACATTCTCAGCCCCTCTTCGTGTGTTTGTGAAAACTATAGATGTTTCATGATCTAAGATTAAATCAGCTAAGATAGCGTATATTCCTTCTTGAATAATAACGTAAGGAGTGTGGATCAAATCATTGACTGGACTTTTTACTTCCAGGTCTAGTTTCCTCTGTGGTGGGAGATTGGCTATAAAGCAATCGTTTTCTTGAGAGCTATCTTTGCTTCCCACTAGAAATCTAGCAATCTCCTCGATTGGAGCTTGAGTTGCAGACAGGCCAATTCTAGTGATTTCATTTTCTGCAACTTCTTGCTGTAGATACGAAAGAAAGAGAGAAAGCATTACTCCTCGTTTATTCGAACTAACTTCATGAATTTCATCCAAAACCAACCAACGAACACTCTTTAAGTGCAATGAAAACTTTGGAGATGTTAGTATAAGTCCTAAGCTTTCAGGAGTAGTTATTAGAATATGAGGTGGGGTTTTGAGCATTTTAGTTCTTTCTGCTTGAGTTGTATCCCCTGTTCTAACACCTACTCTTATCTTAGGTGTTACTAGATTATTTGAAGCTGCTAACTCTTGGATTCCTTGTAATGGCTCTTCGAGATTTTTTCTGATATCATTCCCAAGAGCTTTAAGTGGAGAGATATATAAAACATAAATCTCATCCTTTAGATTGCCTTCCTTTGCTTCAATAAACAGCTCATTTATTGCTGAAAGAAAAGCTGCAAAGGTTTTGCCAGATCCTGTAGAGCTGAATACTAGTGTGTTTTTCCTATTATGAATAGAAGGTATAGCATAAAGCTGAGGAAGAGTGAACCCTCCAGGAAACTTAGATGTAAACCAATCTTTAATTTCATCAGCTAAGAAAGAGTAAATATCAGCTGAGGATGAAGATTCATCTAAGTAATGAAGAGTCATTTTGATTGTTTTTATAATATTTATTTCATTATATATATGTCATTATTACATAGAATCAACTATTGTAAAAACAATAAAAAAGAATTAATCTTTGGCTTCTTCAGCTTCTTGAGCTTCTTCAGCTTCTTCTTTTTCTTGCTTTCTTCCCCATTCCATCACAAAAGCAGATTCTCCATCTCTATAATAATGTTTGAACTCCCTTTTAATATAGAATCCCAATTTTTTATACATCTCAACTGCTGCAACGTTAGACACTCGAACTTCTAGGTAGATTGTATCCACACCATGTTCGATTAGTTTCTGCATTCCATATTTCATAATTTGAGTCCCAAAACCTTTCTTTCTATGACTAGGAATAATTGCTATTGAAATTACATGACCTTT
>JAGLOH010000185.1 GCA_023139025.1 Candidatus Heimdallarchaeota archaeon
GACCTGAAAAGAAACAAGGTGGAACTCCACCTCCTTCTATGTTTGCTCCAGCAAGAAAAAGCTTCCTTATTGGTGGTTGAATCTTGATATTTAATCCTCCCATCTTTGGACCATACCATGCTCCTTGGGTATTTAGTGAAGATCGTTCAAATGTCAATGGTGTTGAAACTAGTTTTAGAGATATATGTTCAGATAAGTCTGGAATCAAATTCTCAGCTAGTTTAATCAACATATCTGCATAATTCTCTTTTGTTCTCTTGTACTTCTCAGGATCATGTTTGTTCCATTTATGGGCCCAGTTATATGGAGCAAATGATAATAAGATAACAGAAGATTTACCTTCATTTAGTAAATCGGGATCTATTTTTGAAGGTATTCTAATCAGTACTTCTTTGGGATTAAAGATATTATTTAAAGTATTTTTAATAAGTTTTTCAGCATCAACGTTGTAAGCCATGTGGGAAGGATAGCCTTTAAGCTCTTTATCCAATCCTAAGAATACAGCAAAACCAGATACGGATTGATCTTTCTTAAGCACTTTTCCAAGATAAGCATTTGGGAACTTTTTCATATTGACATATTCAAAAACTGTTCTCTTGAGATCAGCATTTGAGATTATCCATTTCCCATGAATTTCTGTCCCATCCTTTAATCTTACTCCAATAGCTTTTCTTCTTTTAGTAAGAATCTGAGTTACTCTTTTTTTGTATTGTATTTCTCCTCCACGTTCTACAAATGTTTCAGTTAAGCTTTGAGCAAAAGCAAACATCCCTCCTTTTGGATAATAAAGTCCATTAAAGATTGGAGTAAAGAATGATGTTGCTGCAGCTACTGCTTTTATATCTTCAGGAGGTATGCCATACCATAAACTGTAAATCGCAAGTACTTTGATTAATTCTGGATTACTAAAGGAGTCTTCTAATAATTTCTTATAAGATTTCAAGGCCAATTTACGCATTGTAGGACGACGAAAAACTATTTTTACTAATTCTCTAAAAGAAGGCTCCAAACCATCTTTTACAGAAGAGTCATACTCTTTTTGTAAAGCTGTTATGATTTCAAAGAATTTTACTATTTCTTTCTCATTATCAGGAAAATTTCTGATAAGTTCTTGCTGATATTTATCAGGATCAGGATATATAGATATTGATTTATCTTCGTAGTGAAGAACTTCTATGGGATCAATAGGGAGATACTCTAGTTTAACACCAAGTCCGTCTATTGCTTTTCTAAAGTTTTGATTTTCTCCTGCAAATACTAGACCTTCTGCGCCTGAATCAAAGTAGTAGCCTTTTATCCTAAATCCGCTAATATACCCACCTGGGGCATTGTGTTGTTCAAGAATTAAAGTATTTAATTCAGGTCTAAGAGTTTGTAAGGTAAGGCCTGCGGTTAAACCGCCAACTCCAGATCCAATAATTATAATATCATATTTAGCAGGAGATTCAGACATAGTATCATGATTCTCCCGCACTGGGTCATTCATAAAGTACAGCATGTAACGAAAGAATTATCTATCAAATCTGCTCCCAAAACTCTTTATCAGGATGTTCTATCTCTTCCACAAATCGTTTATCGTTCCAACAGAAATCGCAATAGGAATTCCCCATCATTATTGACCTTTCCCTAGTTAATACAAATTTTTCATTCATCCTTTTAGTTCTATGAAAATCAGGATAACATTCAACTATGTATGCAAATTCTCTATCAAAATCCTTGTCAAAAGATCTCAAAGCTCCCTCGCTCATGCACCGAGTAATTTTCATCCCCATCTTACCTTCTTGAATTTTAAAAGTAGTGAAATTATGTGTTTTATCACTCTCTCTCTCATAGAGAGCTAGTATTTCTTCAATCATTGTTAAAGGAGAAGGTCCCGTTTCTGTAATTTCATATTCTGAATCGACATATTTTTTGAAAAACGCTGAAGCTTCTTCTCTAGGCATTATTTCTTTGAGCGTAACAGCCATCAAATACTGGGGAATAATACTCCCCCTCATTTTATCAAAAAGCGTGATTCTCATCCTTCGGACTGATTTGCCCTCATAATACTTGTGAAGATTGAGAGAAATCTTTGTCACTTCAATCATCTTATTTCTCAAGAGTCTAAAGAAATCAACAAGAAGCATATTACCATCTTTCTCTTTCAACCTATAATTTCTCAGAAGTGCTGATAGAGCAGAAGAAATCTCTTCTTCTTGTTTTATTATTTTTGAAAGTCTGTTCCCTAAAGCTCTGATATAAGGTAAGAAAAAGTCAGGATGATTATTGACTATATATTCCAAAATAGAGTTTAGACGCATGAGAACTCTATTGACGAAATTCTTCAAATGGAAATCCACTTCATGATTTTCATCATAGTTAGCATTCTCAGAGCGAATAATCACAGATATTTAATTGTTGTAACATTTATATTTCTTGCTTTCATAGTACATAGATATAATTTCAATAATATTATCAGGTTCATAACTATCTTCTGAAGTTTCATAGAACTTGTTAATTCTAATAACAACTTTATCATCCTTTGTTTTAACTATGCACAACCTCTGTGTTCTATTTCCTTCCCCTTTACCAATCAATTCAATATCCAGGATCTCTTCCCACCTGAAGTATTTTTCATTACCTTTTCTAGATTGAATTACCAGACCACTTTTTGTAAAAGTATATACGTTTTTGTCAGTGGACATTCTTGTAACAACGCCTATAATTAAGAAAAGAATACCTACTGAAGTAAAAAAGATCCCAAAGGCAAATGCTAGATAAACTAATACTGTGTCTATAAAATAACTTGTTACTATTGATACAATAAGTCCGGGAATAGTAAATGCTAGAGTTGGTTTTAGTATTCTGACAAAAACTGAAGGTTTTAGTTGAATCCTATCTAGCTCATCTAGCAAATCTTTTTGCATATCTGCAAATGATTCTTCGTTTGTCTCGATTGAAGGCATCATATAATTTTGTGAGATACGCAGTTTTAATTGTTTCTAGTCCATAAGTTAACCATGGAACGCAAAGAAGCAAAAACCGATAAAGAATGGAAGGTTGAATTAAATCCAGAACAATACAGCGTTCTACGTCTTAAAGGCACAGAACCGCCATTTACAGGAGAATACTGGAATCACAAAGAGAAAGGTATTTACAAATGTGCAGGTTGTGGAACTACACTTTTTACCTCAGAAACAAAATTTGATTCAGGTTGTGGATGGGCTAGTTTCTTTGAACCAGAGATAGAAGAAAATATTGAGAAAGAATTGGATCTATCCAATGGTATGCGTAGAATAGAAGTTCTTTGTAAAAATTGTGGTGGACATCTAGGACATCTTTTCGATGATGGACCTCAACCAACTGGTATACGTTATTGTATCAATTCTGTATCAATTGATTTTGAAAAAAAGGAGTAAGAATGGCTAGAGTATCTTAAAGAACTCCAGTGCGAAATTTTCGATTTGGTCCCAATCTCTTAGATCGTTATAAGAATCGTCTTCAGCTTTTTCTCCAGTAGTTTGTTGTCCTGCAACTTTCAAAATTTTCTTTTCTAACCAACCCATTCTAGATGTTTCTGTAAAGTCCATTAATCCACCAAAAGCATCATAATAGTCAACGCTTACACCTAGTTTTTCAGTTGCATCTTTGGTATATTCAACTTTAACCTTTTCATATGTTTCAGGATTAGAAGCATAACCTGAACACACAAAGAAACCCTTCTTTCCTTTAAAAGAATTTAATTGATCTTTGTTGTTTCCTACAAATCTCTTTACATCTTTAGTCCATTGGCCAATCTTAATGCTAGATCCAATAAGAATTCCATCGTAATTATTGAACTCAGGTATTTTGTCACCTGGTAAGTCTTTGAGATTGTAAACTTCAGCTTGAAGCCCATTTTCTTTTGCTAATTCTGCTATTTTTCCTGCTACTCCTTCTGTAGCTCCATATCTGGTTCCGTAAAAAATTAGTATTTTTTTTTCAGACACTAATACCACCAACTGTATTCCTTATTATCTTGGTGAACAATAAGTCTTTAAAACTTAACCATCTATCTCTCTTGATAATTGATAATATCACCAGCTTGTTCTTTAAAGACTAAAAATACAATAGATCAGGCTTTGCCATTTGCAACATCAGTGAGGGATAAGTTATCCTTGAACACTATTAAGGTTGAACTGAAGGAACTACTTACTAAAAGAGGATGATTCTATTAAGATTTAAAATAAAGTGAGTAAAGAATAAGTTCATCATGTCTCGTAATAAGGAAAGGGAAGTCGTATTACTAACAGGAGCTTCTGGTGGCATAGGCACTGTAACAGCCGAATTATTGCTTTCTAAGGGATACAAAGTCTATGGAACTACTAGAAACTTGAATAGTACTCCTAAAACTCCCTATAACCAACTACAGCTTGAAGTTACTGAAGAAGATTCTGTGAAGGAATGTGTTCTAGAAGTTATGAATAAAGAAGGTAAAATTGACATTTTAATCAATAATGCTGGTTATGCACTTTGTGGTGCATTAAAAGATACCAGTATTGAACAAATGAAAGAGAATTTCGAAACAAATTTCTTTGGAGTTCATAGAATGATACAGGAAATAACACCGATAATGATCAAACAAAAAAGAGGAAGGATTATTAATGTTGGATCTTTTGGTGGTCGTCTTGGTCTTCCTTTTCAAGGAGCCTACGATTCAGTGAAAGCAGCTTTAGCAATTTATACTGATGCACTAAAAATCGAATTATTGAGAGATAATATCAAAGTATCATTAATAGAACCGGGAGATACTCAGACTGATTTTAATGCTGGACGAAAATATTCAGAAGGTTTTGAAAATGACC
>JAGLOH010000186.1 GCA_023139025.1 Candidatus Heimdallarchaeota archaeon
TAAATCTCCGAAGCTTAATCTCACCTTTCATTTTATATACATAATGATGAGACAACATCTCACACCAAGAATTTATTTAATGCAACTCGCTTCAATCTACTAGTGGTGCAAAAACATATGAGTATAGAAGAAGTACAAAATCTGAAACCCAATCCCAAAATTAAAACACCTCCATGGATTTCAGCTGTTTTAGCACTTGTTTATACTGTAACATTGGTTTTTCTTTTACTTACAAGCATGGAATCAGCTTTTGATTTTGTTGAAGATTTCTTTAAGCAAATGCCTAATGGTGTTTGGTTTTTTGAAGTTCCGATTCCAATAGTCTGTGCTTTATTTGTTTACTATGGTGCTCAACATAGTCAGAAAAGAAGTTTGAACATCCTAGTCTTCACGTCTTCAGCTTTAGGAATTGTTGCTATTGGAATTGTTGTTTACTTTATTCTCTCTCAATATTCAATAATTCTTAATAACAGTAAAGCTGATTTTATCTTCTTCTTGATCCTTCTAGCCATCTCCCTTATCACTGCAATTTGCTCCATATTTGTCACGAAATTTATTAGAAAGAAGAAAACCTTGCAGTAAGGTCCCTTGACTAGAAAGTGACCTAAACAACAAGGTTATTTTCAATGTAATTAACTCTTCCAATAAGGTGGTAACTAATTTAAGCCGTAATCTAGAACATCTTTCAGACTAGTTTATATCATTTGCTTATCTAAAAAGATTTATCTGTAAGAAAGTAAAATTAATAATGTGGTGTTTCCGAGAAAAAATAGATGACACAACCAACTCACGAAACTCAACATAAGGAGCAATCTGTGCTGGATATAACTCCTGAATTAGAACAACAAGTTCACGAGATGCTCATAGCTACTGAAAGAGAAGTTCCAAATTTCTGGGAGAATAATACAACTGAAAGCCTATATGTCCCAGTAGATGATGGCGAAATCAGAGTATACCATTTTAAACCTGACAATCCAATTTCAAAACGTCCTTTAGTTTTTGTTCCTGGATGGGGAGGAACTGAAATAGGGTACGTAGATTTTTATGAAGTCATCCATAATAAAGTTGAATGCTATTATATTGAGACTCGTGAGAAGAGAAGTAGTAAATTGGATAGAAGAAAAGCAAAAATGGATATGAATCAAAAGGCTAAAGATATTCAAGATGTGATTAACTACCTTGAATTAGACAAGAACGATTTTGTTCTCTTTGGTACTTGCTGGGGTGGAGCGATAGTTTTACACGGTTTAATTGATGGAACAATTGACGCCCCCACTATCGTTATTCATGACCCTATGCATACTCTATGGTTTCCAAAATGGTTTCTTAAATACGTAACTCCAATACTTCCTCTTTTTGTTATTAGATTGATGAAACCTGTGCTTAGAAGGCTTCAAATGAAAGGTATGAATGAGAAAGTCCAAAGACAGAGAGCTGAAAATTTTATAGCTAATGCTGAACCTTGGAAATGGAAAAGAGCTGCAGAATCTGTAAGAGATTTTGAACTCTTTGGCAATATTTCTGGAATAACAAAAGAAGTGTTTGTTATCAATGGCACTCAAGACAAAGTCCATGATCAAATTACTTACCCAAAAATAGCTGCAGAAATGCCGTTCGGTCGATTCATCTTCATGAAGACAGATGAATCCAGAAGAGAGAGATTAATGGGGTTAGTAACATTAGAGTTCAGTAAAGTAACTGTGAATGATGGACTTCCTCCTTCTTTAAGGGATTTTGAGAAAAAACTAATCGTTAGCATTAAAAACTAGATAATAATTGGATTTTTCTCTTGTTTTAGGTGAATCTTTAAAATCAACTAGTATTGTTTAAGATAAAATTCTCCCTAGAGAGACTTATTTAAGGTGAAAAAATTGTCAAATGCAGATGTTGTTGTAGACGGAGACGATATTAAAGAAACAGAATTAGAATCAAAACATACAAGCACAAAGAATGCTTGGTTGTGGTATAGCTATGATATGGCTGATACCTTCTTTTCTCAAGCTGTAATTAGCTTAGCATTCACTCCATTTGCTCTGATTGCAGGAATCGCATTGGATTGGAAACTCTCCAAAGTATTTATTGTGTTGTCATTATTCATGGCTGGTTCAAATCTTTTAATTGCCATATTTGGACCAATTTTGGGTGCTATATCTGATAAAGCAGGCAAAAGAAAACCAGCAGTTCTTATTTCTGCGGGGATCATGGTGACAGTAACGGCATTGATCACGGTGTGGAGTAACTTCTGGTGGGCGTGTTCTCTTTTTGTAATTGCGAATTTTTGTTATCAAGCAGGTAGAATGTTTTATGATGCTCAGATTCCATTCATTGCTGAAACTGAAAAAAGAGGTTTTACGCAGGCTATAGGTGGCGCACTTGCAGCATTTGGCTCAGTAATTGCAATAGTAGTGAGTATCATTTTAGGTCAAGAATTTATGTTTGGTCAGCATTCATTAAATAAACAAAATGCTGCATTATGGAATTTGGATAATATAGAACTTGATATTAACGATTTAGACTATGGTGGATTAAGATGGTTATTCTTAATATCAGCAGTCATTATAATATTGATTAGTATTCCCTATCTCTTCCACAAGGAAGTAGAAAATCCTCCTGAAGAAAAATTGAACGCAAAAGAACATGTGAAATCAGCATTAGTCGCATTCAAAACTTCGCTTAAAGCAATTCTTTCAGATAGGAATTCATGGTTGTTCTTCCTAGCTTGGTTCTTCATCACGGACGCAGCGAATACGACTATTCTTTATATGGTACCTGTTATTTCAACAATGGGTGGAGACGCACTTATAGGAATGACCGATTATGTGATTCTTGGGGGAATAGTTTTCTCGATAATTTTTGGTATAATTGTTGGAAGACTTATGAATAGACTAGGACCAAAGAAATTATTTTTAGGAGTAGGTATATCCTGGTTTATTGCAATACTTATCTTTGTTTTATGTGGATTGGGACCAATTCCTTCTTGGATAATCTGGTTTGGGGCAATTTTCATAGGTGTAGGCTTTGGAGGAATATGGATAGTTGGAAGACAATTCATTATGGTTCTTGCTCCTCCTTCAAAACTCGCACAGTATGGTGGCTTCCAGAAAATTGCTGGAAGGGTAAGTGCTATTGTATCCCCTCTTTTGTTTAGTGGGGTGATTTTTCTAACTGATCATCTAGCTGGTCTAACTCCAATGAGACTTGCTCTTGCTAGTTTGTTAGTACTATTTTCATTAGGAATTATTGTTGCATTGTTTATCAAAGATCCTCATGAAAGGTATTTGAAAGGAGAAAGAGCCCCCTACAAAGGAATTTATGACAAAGAAGGCTAATTCCTTTTTTCTTTCTTATTTTTTTACTTTCTTAACAAGTTTTTCTATTACCTCTGGTAGACTATTCATATTTTCAATGACGTATCTATATGTTGGTTCGTGTTCTCCGGTTAAGCAGGCTTGAATAACATTAGCTCAAGTTTTTTCAGCAGAATCTAGGAATTTGGGATTGTCATCTATTATTATTGCTCTTCTGGGATCTAACTTAATGTCTTTGAATAAGTTGTCGTAGAAAACTTCGTTAGTCTTATGAGTATTTACTAAATCTGATCCATAGAAGTTTTCGAAACAGTCTTTTACTCGCATTCCCCTTAAGTATCCTTTTAGTTCAACTGAGTGTTCTCCTGAAGCAGTAAACAGTCTAAACCCTTGGTTGTGAAGGTTTTTAATAGCTTCAACCACACCTGGAAAAGAGGCTTTTGTATTAGGCGTTATAGCTTCTATTACTTCAAAGTAGATTTCATTGTGCATCTCTTCAGGGGGAACTTTAACTCCTACATACTCAAACATACTAGTTACCCATCTCAAAATAAAATCTGAATAATAATCGTTATACTCAATTAATTCTTCATTTTCTGCAGCTTCAGTATATTCTGCCATAATTTCATTGATAAATTCAAAGTTCGCTTCACTCCATTTGTGAGATTCTCCCCCATACTTTGGTGAAAAAAAGTCCCCTATCATTTTCTGCCACTGAATGCCACGTAATTTATTGTCATTCATTACCCCTCCATCATCAAAGAATATTGAGAATTCAGAAGAAATATTTCTAGCCATCCATATAAATCAAAATCTAGTAGTAAATAAGGATATTTCCTTAGCCTAGTTAGTAATTTGTTCCTTCTAATAAGGTAGTGAATACTTTCAGTGAACTCTGGTTCTTTCAAAACCCCTCTTCTTCGACTGGAAGATTTACTAGAACTTGTAAGAAGGTGGTGTATCAATTAATTGATTGACTCTTTAAAGAAAGAAAATATGGGTTTGTCTAGTTTGAATCAACCATTTTTATTGAGTTAAAGCTAGAAGTTCTATACCACCACAAAGAGTAAAGAAACCATCATCAATAGTATTGCAAAAATCAAAATAACCTCACTAATTTTGGTCCTTTTTTCAATACTTGGTTTTAATTTCTCTTCAGATTCCCAAAACTTGTTAATCTCTTTTCTATTTTTTATTACTTGTTTAAGTAGTGGTTCAGCTTGAATACCTAAAGCTAAAATCAGGAAAATGATGGCTGAAGCTGCCATGATTGCATAAATTAGGAATCCGGATCCTGCTGTATCCAAATTAATTATTCCTATAATATCTAAGGTAGTTAGTATGACCCAGAATAATAAAACCACTATTGTAATTCTTAGTCTTTCGTTAGTTAATCTTAGCTCTTTTTTTATTACATCTGATACCATATATCTCACTCTTCTTTGATTATTATTTCTAAATCTTTAACAATGTTTTCAATCCACTCAAAACGATTC
>JAGLOH010000187.1 GCA_023139025.1 Candidatus Heimdallarchaeota archaeon
GTAAGAAATTGGATAGAAGCATATTAGGGAAGATGGTAGTATTCATAAGCCAATCAGCAAAAACTGGAAACCAAAGGTTAAATGGTATCATATGACCCATTGCAAAGATGAAAACAGGCAAAGCTAGAACTAAACTTGCTATGAATCTCCAGCGCATGTCAATTAGCTGTTTATTCTTCATGAATGATAGCTGATCAACATCAAAAGAGGCTTTATAGCCAGCTTTTTCAACTGCTTTAATGATTTGTTTCTCTTTTGCAATTGCTGGATCATATATGAGTAGAGCATTATGACTTATCAGGTTAACAGCTGCAGAATCAACTCCCTCTACAGAAGATATAGCCTTCTCTATTCTAGTTACACATGCAGCACAGTGCATTCCTTCCAAAGCGATAGTCTTTTTTTCTACATTTTCTTCCATAAGTGGGTTTCCTTCCTATAAGTAATTATTGGGAAAGTATAATAAAATTAACTACTAAATCGTGTTAAGCAACTGAAGCTTTGTATCCAGCTTCCTCTATAGCTTTTATCATCTCTTCAGTAGTAGTTTTTCCTGATTTATACTCAACTACTGCTGTATTTGTTTCTAGATTTACTTCTGCAGATTTTACACCAGAAACATCTTTTAGAGCTTTTGCTACTGACATTTGACAATGACCACAAGTCATTCCAGTTACATTTAGGGTTAGTTTGTCCATATTAATCAATTTAACAAACTAGTTCACTTTATAATAGCTATTGGTTTTACAAAAATTTTGATTTCTTTAGAAATGATATATTCAAATTTGCTGTAAATAGGAAAACAGATAAGAACCTAGATGTTCTAGATTGTCACACAAAATCTTTCAAGTTCTAAAGGATTACATAATCATGGCTGAAAAACCCAGAGCGATTATCATAGTTTTAATTTTTTTACTTGTTATCATTTCTGGATTTATTGAAACTGAAGCATTTCTTTCTTCAAAGCTTGTTTCAATCTCTTCCACACCTGCTGTGAAATAAAGTGCTTGTTTGATAATGTTTGCACATATCTTACAGTGTATATCAGGTATATCAAAAACTACATCTTGATTCATTTGTCTCATTTAAAACAATGAGTTTAACGTTATTTAAACTAGCTTATGAACAAAAAATAAACATTCTCTGAAAAAGTTTTATAACTTCTAAAAATCCTAAATTCAATCAGAAAGAAATGAAATTATTCATTGAGAGTCAAAAAGTAGCAAAGTAAAAGCAAACTTTTGCTTTTGAAACAGCTGATGTTGAAGAAGTTCCAGCTGTGAATCCTTAATCATAACCCTCTCTTTACTTTTCTCAGTTTCAGCCTTTCAACTTAAGCAATTCACTTTTGCTTCTGTAACAGCTGATTTTGAAGAAGTTTGTGTTCTTCTATCTTAACTTTAAGATTCTCCCAAAATAGTTTTATATTTCTAAAATCATCTCATAAATTGTGGTTTTATGGCAAAAAAAATCAAATATGGGATAGTCACACCCAATATTGGAAAATTTTATGGGTCAATTGATAATTTAGTAAATATATCACAAAAAATAGAAACAGCTGGATGGGATGGACATTTCATATGGGATTGGATACTAGGGAGTAAAGATCCAATCCATCAAATAGCAGATCCATGGATAGCATTAACTGCGATGGCATCTAGAACTAAAAAAATAAAATTAGGAACAACTATTACTCCAATTCCTAGACGTCGACCTTGGAAATTAGCTCGAGAAACTGTATCTTTAGATCGTTTTTCAAATGGGAGATTAATATTGGGAGTAGGTTTAGGCTTTCCTCCTGAAGAAGAATTTGCAGCATTTGGTGAAGAGTCAGATATTAAAATAAGAGCTAAAAAGATGGATGAAGGACTGGACGTTTTATTAGGTCTGTGGAGTGGAAAAAAATTCAGCTACAATGGTGAGTATTATAAAATTGACAATGTAACTTTCTTACCTAAAGCCTTACAAACTCCGCGAATACCTATCTGGGGAGCTGGAACTTGGCCTTATAAGAAACCTTTCATTAGGAGTGCGAAGCTGGATGGAGTTGTACCACTGGATAATGATGATTTCATTCCAACACCTAAAACACTACTAGAGATTATCTCATTTATCAAAGAGCATCGTCCTAACATGAGGGATTTTGATATTGTAGCTAGTGTTCGTACTATAGGAATTGATTCTCAAAAACGAGAAGAATTGTTATCAGAGTATATTGATGTTGGAGCTACTTGGTTAGTAGAATCAATAGATGTATCCACAGATAAAACAGACTGTTTTGATTTTATAGAACAAGGACCTCCTGAAATATGAAAACAAAATATTAAAAGTGTTTTAAAATAGAAACTGAAGATAAAAAATAGAAAATAACACATCTCTTTAGCTTTTTTTTATTTAATTTTAGCTCATTTTTTTGCTATTCAATTCTTTCTAACGAATAATAGAGCAGTTTAGCTTATTCTATCTTAGCTTTAACCTTTCAGCTTAATACATTCACTTTTACTTTTTAGATATTCACTATAAAATTAGCTGATTCAATAGAACCATTTCTCCAAGAAACTTAAGTTTCAGCCTCTTAAACTTATGATTTTTAAAACTCCTTAATAAACAAGAGTTTTATCGTAAATTATCAAACAAAAAGGAATGCATGAAAAATGAAAGCGTATCAAAAAACAAAACGAACTCACAAAACATCTAAAATTGAATATTGGTCATTAGGTGGTCACTTCTTCTCAACACTCTCTAATAGACTGATCACTGATAGTTCAATTAGAAGATAAAGGTGTAGCTATGAAAAATGTTCAACCTGCGAACGAACTTAATGATGATATTATAGCTGAGGAAAAGAAACCCAACCCTCTTGCCTTGCTAAGAAGTTGGGATTTCTCAGCATTATTTCTTGGAGGATTTATTAGTAATGTAGGCTCGTATTTTACAAGTGTAGCAATAATTTTCATGGCTTTAGTATTTACAAGTGGTTTAACGGAAAATGAAGCAACTCGAGCTATAGCTTTAATGACCACTTTCACTTTACTTCCAATGTTAATATTAGGACCTATTGCAGGAGTCCTTGTAGATAAATTTGATCGTAAAAAAGTAATGATTATCGCTGATTTACTAGGAGCTGTAGCTGCTTTTGGACTGATTCTAGCAGCTCAGATGTGGCATCTATATCTATTTGCTCTTTTCAACTCAGCTGTTAGACAATTCTTCTATCCTGCTAAAACAGCTAGTATTCCTAGGTTAGTTAAACAAGATCAACTTTTATCCGCTAATGGTTTTATTCAAACAACTAGCCAGCTTTCCAGATTAATTGGACCTTTACTTGCTGGATTTCTTATAGCTGCTTTTGGATTTGATATATCTTTCATAATTGATGGTAGTTCATACATCGTATCTGCAATATTATTATTTACTATAAGAAAAGATCTAAAGCCAGAAAAAACAGAAGAAAAAATCACTATCCGAAGTGTTGGAACTGGATTAAAAGATGGATTCAGGCTAGCATTTACTGACAAAATAATTACTTTTGTTATAATTCTGTTTTCATTTACAATACTCATGATAGGGATGATAGATCCACTTATCGTTCCTTACATGAATTTCGAATTTGGGATTGGTGAAAAAGAATTTGGAATGATGATGAGCTTTGCAGCTATAAGTGGTTTAATACTTGCAATTATTCTATCTGTAAAAGGACAACTTAAGCGAAAATTAACTTTCATGTCTGTCACTATTTTAATAGCAAGTATCTGCTTAGCTTTCTTAGCCATTGCACCATTTGCACCAGGAGGTGTAGTGTGGATATGGATGGGTATGATACTAGTTGGCTGCATCAATGTTGGTTTTAACCTTCCATTCGCTACCCTCATTCAAAGAATCGTTCCAAACAAGGATTTAGGTAAGATTTCAGGAGTTATAGATACAGTGATAACTGCTGCATCTGTAACCGCTTCTGTAATTGCAGCAACTTTAGCAGGGGTTATTCCCACAAGTTGGATATTTATTATTATAACAATCTGTATTGCACTAGCTGGAACTGTAGGATTAATTGTAATAAAGTACATGAATTTGGAAAAGATTGCTCAACTCCGCGAAGAAGAAATGATAGCAATCTTAGAACAGAAAGAGAAAGAAAGTGTAGAAGTTGAGAAAATAGCTGATTTCGACGAACAAGCAAAGCTCACCTTTGATGAGATTATGGACGAGGAAGTAACCCCTTCCCCCAAACCATCTCTAGATTGAAATCGAATATTTTTCTCACTTTCTCTTTTTCCTTTCTAAATTATCAAAAGATAGAAAAAAAATAGTATAGAGGAGACTTTAGTTTTATGCTCTCTCTGGTTGTTTTTTCAGTCCAAGCTTTTCTGCATAACCATCCATATCTAGAAAACCATGTCCGCTTATGTTGAAAAGAATTGTTTTCTTCTCATTATTTTCTTTACATTTAATTGCCTCATCTATTGCACAGGCAACACTATAGGCTGATTCAGGTGCAGGTAAGAATCCTTCAGCTTGAACAAATTCTTTAGCCCTTTGGAAGATGTGTTTTTCATCAATAGGATACGCTATTGTGTCAATATATCCAAGATGTCTCAAAAGACTCACAATTGGGGAACTTCCGTGATACCTAAGTCCATCTCCCAATATTGGTACCATAGTAACTTGATGACCAAGAGTATACATTTTCAGCATTGGTGTCATCTCTGCATGATCTGCAAAGTCATACTTGTACTCTCCTTGTAAGTTTGCAGCTGCTTCACTTTGTGCAGCAATAAACTGAATATCTGC
>JAGLOH010000188.1 GCA_023139025.1 Candidatus Heimdallarchaeota archaeon
TACAAACTCACTACTTGTAGTTTTACTTGATAATTTCACTGGAGACAATCTTTTTGCTATCTCTCAATATTCTGCTAAAATACTAAAGTTACTACGAGAAAACTTTTCTTGTGTTATATCATTCAATCTCAGTGATATGCCAATAAGTTTAAACGGGTTAAAAAATGGTGGATGGGATCATTTTACATATTCGATTAGAGTTTCTGAATTGTCACTTCAGGAAGCGAAAGAATTAATTCATTCTCGGATGTGTTATGCATTAAATCAATCTTCCTTTAAAGTGACGGAAGTCTTTTCAGAGTTGGCAATAGAGGAAGCATGGAACAAATCAAAAGGAAATCCATGGATTTTAATTTCTATTCTATCTGACGCTTACTCGTATTCCCAGAAAAAAGGCTCGAAAAGTGTAAGACATGAAGATGTTGTTGATGTGATAAATCTCTTCTCCCGATCTACTGTGCAAGATGGTTTGGATGACCATGAGAAATTTTTATACCAACAAGTCTTGAATAGCTTACCACATAGAGAAAGACAAGTGTGTGAGTATCTTATTCATAAAGATGCTTCTGCAAAAGAAATAACCCTTTATCTCTATGGAGAATTACCTTCCTCAGAATACCGAAGCAAATATATGGGAACAAAGAGCTTTCTTAAACGATTAAAGGAGAAAAACATAGTCGTCCTAAAAGGTCAAAAAGGAAGATCTTACTTATTTGGTCTCAATCCCAAAATGAAAGAAAGATTAATACAGAGAAATAGCGGAGATCAAACTGCTTCATATGATGGCCATGAGTTTATCGTTACTTGAAAAAGAGAAAGAAAAGAAATGAATTGATCATCTCTTCTGAATCAAATTTCTAATTAAAGAAATTATTTTGAAAATTATGTATGCAACTAAGAGATTTATGAGTAATAGACTTGTATATTCGGTGAATAGCGTAAACCAAGCAGGCATCTCAAGGTAGAAGTGTGTTACTGCTGCATCTCCTGCAAAGAATCTTTGAACAGGATAACTATAGAATAGAACTATTAAGAATGGGACAACATTGAGGAGTAATAAAGGTCCTTCAAAATTCATTCTAAAGTGACCGGTTGTACCTTCTGCTCTTCCATGTATGATAAAAAGCATTCCAATTCCAAAAGCAAAACCTACAATGGGTAGAATATAGAATACATTAAGCAATTTAATAGCCATAAACCCACTAGTAAGATTCTTAGCAAAAAGAAGATTCATGAATCTAGTATTTTTATCACCAAAAATTAACTCTGCAGAAGTCTGATCAAATATAACATTAGAGAATACTATGAAAATTATTGCTCCAATTATTGCTAGAACTATTATGCTTTGACCAATTATTTCACGTTTCTTGTTATCAACATCAATTGAAATTCTTCTACGAGAAAGAATGATGAAAGTTAACATGAAGAGAAATGAAAATATTCCAACTATCACGTCATATACTGGAAAAGAACCCATCATTTTTCCATATGCAATTCCGAGACTATTATCGAGAAACGGCAAATGCATATTAGTTAATCCAAGGAACATACTAGTTCCTGCACCAATGAATCCTTGTATTCCATATACAATTCCAACAACTAACAGAGCTGTTCTTCCAGACATCTCTATTGCTGCAAATAATCCTGAGAAAAATGCGGTGACTAGGTAAATTATTACAATTGACCAAAAGCCATAATCGTAAATTCCTGCTGTATAAGGACTATAGAAAGAAAGAATAGCTGCTGTTGCTATGAAAATCGAAGCTGCTAAGTTTTTCGCAATTGCACTAAATATGATAATTACTGCAAGAGTAAATGTTATGGTTGCGGGTGTAATCCAAGATTGAATAGCGGGTATTGCAAAAATTCCGAACTTTGGAAGAACGTATTCTGTTACAACAGCAAGTCCAGCACCGAGAAGTGTCGCAATCAAGGCTCTTTTACCGAAAAATTGTCCAAGATGAAAGAATTTTATATTTTTCATAAACATCGTTCTCTTTTTTTTTTTAATATTATAGCTAATTAGAAGATATTAAGTCTTATGGGAAAAAAAAGATTGTGGAAGTGTTAACGAGAAAATTATCTCTTGAATCCTTCGCCAACTGACATTAAAGTCGTTCCAATAAATGTGATCAAACCAGATGCTGCAGCAATGATAATTACCCAAATACCACCTAAGACAGTGTTTAAAGCAGGATTACTGTTTTGCCATATTCCTAGAAAAACAGTTAACAAAATTAATGCTGCTAGCATAAATCCGGTTAAAGTCAAATAAGCATTCTTTTCTTGTTCTTTGAAAGATGCTGAAACTGATCCGAGGGAGAAACCACCAATTATCCCTATAGCAAGATAAAACAGTAGCCACCAATATTTATCAGTTAACTGGACTATTGAAATAATCACACCAAAAATACCTATAGCTGTTAAAGCTCCTCCTAAGAAAGCTGCTGGACGAGGCATAATATCATCTCTATTATTCCTAACACCTTGCTTTCTATATTAATATTTCTAAATTATTAGAAGAATACAATAAACATTGGGATAACGAATAACAAATCTGTTATGATAAAAGTCCCTAAAATTATTGTGGAGACGTGCTGAAGCATTTTTCCCTGTGGTTTAATAATTTGATAAATAACTCTAGCCGTCCAAAGTATAGACATCATCACTAATACGATTTTTACTATCAAAGTATTTTCCCATAACCAACTTGTAACTATTAAGGATAAACTTCCTAATAGAAGTAAAGAAAGAGCAAAAAAGAAATTTGTAGCTTTAATTGTATTTACTAAATCCTTAGACATATTCGGCATGTGACTGAACCACCTATACTTCCAAGGAACTAGAAAATGCCAGATAGCAAATCCAAGTGTAATTATGCTTCCAACTAGGATAACTATTTTTATCATTATTTACTGCTTTACTCGTAGAGCTATAAAATTGTTTTTTCATGCAATAATTGATTGACTGCATAATTAACATAAGCTAGGAGTATTATATGAGAAGGGATTTTCTAATAAGGTGGGGTAAGGTATCTAGACTACTAAGGAGTATGCGTTACACTCTTCTAAAAAGGTGGAGCTAATTATAAGGTAACACTCTTTGCAAAACAATGAAAAAGAGATTTTCTTCTGGAAAATTCTATCTTTCTAAACGAAGCGTACCATTTCTAGAGCAAAAGGATAAAAGTACCTAAGACAATATTTATGTGAGTCTTATGTCATCTAGAAAGGTCATTGCAATTATGTGTTTCATACTATTTGTGAGTGTATTTTATGCTCCTAACTTAATCACTCCTGTAGAATCTAATCCATTATCTATGTTTTTCAATTCATCAGGAGGTATTCTACCTGATAATGGAACCAATCTTCAGATGCTAGAAGCAAATGTGGTAATGGAGATAGATGAAACATATGGAAGACAAGGAGATTTCGAGATAATTTTTGATGGTAACTATACAATATACAATCCAGATAACACTACAGAAGTATTATTAGGAGCACCTTTTCAATCAGCTTATGCACAAATTGGATCCACGCTTAAGATAGAAATAGATGGGATGGAAGTTAACCATACAATTGTGTATTTTAGCTCTGTAAATGAAACTTCAAATCCATGGGACGTGTATTTTCAGGATGATGATTGGAATAGGAGATACTTTGCTCTTTGTAACGTAACATTTGAGGGACAATCAAACACTACTGTAAGATATTCATTTTATTCAATATACAATCATGGTAAACTCGATAGTATTTTTATCATGTACGATGTAGGAACAGCTAGAGCTTGGAATGGAGTTCCAGATGAGACTGTTGAATTTAGAGCATATGGAGATGAAAAAGAAGGTTATTGGCCGAAAATCAATGACACGGATCCAATTATGCCTATACGAACAGAACTAGAAAACGGATGGAGCTACAAATGGCATTTATGGCTTGAGTCTCAGTTTGAAGAGTATCCAGTCATTTCATTGTCTTATTCTTATCCTTGGACTTCTAAAACAAATATTCTCCTATTTGATATATTAATCACTATGAGTATATTAATTGCAATTGATGTTTTAGTCAAAAAATCAATAAGGAAGTCTAAAGACTAGTTAGATTATTCTTTTATACTTCTTTTCTTTCTTTATGGCTTCTTCAGAATATAAAGAAAGTAAACAATAAGGTAGTACCCCTTGTAGTGTTTTGTAATAAAATTTTAATCGGCAAAGACATCACTTATCTCTGATATCCATTCAGCTGATTGGTGTTTGAAATAGGTTTCATAAAGATTTGAATAGAGTCCTTTTTTAGTCATCAAACTATCGTGATTTCCTTCTTCTACAATTTCTCCTAGATCAAGAACAATTATTCTATCAGAATTTTTAATGGTAGTTAAACGATGAGCGATAACAATTGAAGTTCTGTCAGCTAGAAGCTTATCGAGTGCTTCTTGAATTTTCCATTCAGTGTAGGCATCAACTGCAGCTGTAGCTTCATCCAAAATTAATATTTTAGGATCAGTTAATAATGTTCTAGCAAATGAAACCATTTGACGCTGTCCAGCTGAAAGACCCTTACCTCGTTCACCTAATTCAGTTTCTAAACCATCAGGTAAAGCGTCAATAAATTCTTGTGCTGATACAATATCTATTACCTTTTGAACTTCAGATAAACTGGCTTGAGGATTACCATATCTTATATTATCTAAAACTGTTCCACTAAAAAGGAAAACATCTTGACTCACCAAACCTATCTGAGATCTGAGATTGTGCAAGTCATATTCTCGAATATCGACATT
>JAGLOH010000189.1 GCA_023139025.1 Candidatus Heimdallarchaeota archaeon
TACATGTTTCATGGCAAGACTATAGTGTTCTTTTAGATTCAGGATTAGAACCAGATATTCTCTACAAAAGTTGGTCTTATGCAACACAAACATGGTCAACATCAGAATTGGTCTCTTCTGAAGGTACTGGAGATTCTATCAAACCTCTTATTGAAGTTGATAAGTTTGCTAATATTCATTGTTTATGGACTGATAATAGCACTTATGGTGGTGGAACTTCATATTACAATGTATTCTACAAGAATAAATACTATATAGATAGACCATTGGTCTTAGCGTTTATAATTCCTAATCCAAATTATAACGGAATAATTAATCTTAATTGGTCAAGTATTGATTCTACCCAATATTACAATGTTTATCGATCAAACTCTTTCATATTTACAGTGACTTCACTTACACCTATAGCAACCGTCACAACAAGTGAATATCAGGATACGATCACTTCAGATGGCATATATTATTATGTTATAGAAGCTGTTGGTTCATATGGTACAAAACTTTCTCAATGTGAGTTTGTTGAGGTTCTTACACTTTCTCTTGATGCTCCAGTTTTAGCTACGATTTTACCTAATCCTACTGATTCAGATTCTGTTTCTTTAGAATGGAACAATATAGAAGGTGCTACAGAATATTATATCTATAGATCTACATCATTCATCTGGAATATTGAAGGTTTAGTTCCAATCGATACAGTTCTTTCAACCAGTTATTTAGACACTCTTCCTTCTGAAGGGTATTATTTCTATGTAATTGTAGCAACAGATGGAGTAAGAAACAGTACTGTATCAAATTGTGAACATGTTGAATACAAAATTGCTCACGTGAATGAATTCGGAATTATCTCTAGTATGATTCTTGGAGCTACTTTGGTCTCTATTGTAATAATGAAAATACGTAGAAGAAAAACAATTTGAACTAGTTCAACTAGTTCTTCTTTTTTTGCCTTACATACTTTTCAACCTACCTTTTTGTATACTCTCTTTTTAGATGGGGTTCTTATTAAGAAGGGAGTAGGTATATTTCTAGTGGAATAAAATACTACGCTAAATTATTGATCACACTAAATTTCTATTTCACAGAATACAAAATATTTAAATATTCTTGTATTAGAATATTATATGATGAGAATATTGCCAATTGAACTCACAACAGCTGAACTATCGATTCTAGGTCTATTAAGTGAAGGAGAAAACCACGGTTATGGTCTTAATGAAGCATTAGACCATAGAGGATTTAGAAACTGGACAGATATAGCCTTTTCCTCAATATATGCAATCCTCAATCGACTAGAGAAAAAGAAATTAATTGTTAGTAAAGCTGATAAGAAAGAATCAGGCAGAGGTCCAGCTAGGAACAAATATTGTTTAACCAAGGAAGGATATAATTTTTTATTGTCAACAATCAGATTCTATATCTCAGTCCCTGAAAGTCCACAATCTAAAGTAGACCTAGGAGCAGCCTATATTGATTTATTAGGAAAAGAAGAAGCTATAAATTGTTTAGAAGAATATTATAGTTCCTTACATGAAAGATTGGAACAAATAGAAAAAACTCGAAAGAGACAAGAACCTTTACCTTTTGGAGCACAAATTATTTTTGATCATGGAAGAATCATAGGTGAAGCAGAGTTGAAGTGGGTTAAGAGAGTAATAAAACAGCTGAAAGAAAGCGATGGGAAATAGAACAATAATTAACTAGGTGAATCAAAATGGAAAAAATAGATTTTAAGAAAAAATTTAAAGAACTTTACAAACCCCCAGGAGAACCAGTTATCATAGAAATTCCTGAATTTCAATATTTAATGATAGACGGAGCTGGGTATCCTGGAACGTCTCAGGAGTATCAAGATGCAATGTCAGCATTGTATCCTGTTGCTTATACTTTGAAATTTAAATTAAAGAAAGCTGGGATTATAGATTATGTTGTTATGCCTCTAGAAGGTCTTTGGTGGGCCGATGACATGGAAATTTTCCTTGTAGATTCAAGAAAAGAAGAATGGTTGTGGACATCAATGATTATGCAACCTTTTGAAGTAACGAAAGAACATTATTTCGAAGCTATAAAGGAAGTAGAGAAGAAAAAAAATCCAGTAGCTCTCAATAAAATGAGGTTAGAATCTCATAATGAAGAAACCTCTGTACAAATAATGCATATTGGTTCCTATTCTGAAGAAGGACCAGTTATTGAAAGGATGCATCAATTTGCTTTAGACAAAGGATATAAACTGAAGGGAAAACATCACGAGATTTACCTAAGTGATCCAAGAAGAACTCCAGAAGAAAAATGGAAAACTGTGTTAAGGCAACCCATTTGTAAGTAACATAGGTTTCCTTCACTTGTCTCTCAAGATTTAAAAGTGACCTCTTAATTTTGAATACTATGAATTGGAAGTACTGGAAGAAGCTAGCAATAAGATTTGTTATACTGAATATTATTTTTTGGGGAATAATAGCAATATCTATCTCTCTTACAATCAGAACACCTAGTAAGTTCAGATACACAGATTCAGATTGGGATGATCTCTCTTATACTCCCAATTATAATAAGTCTGAATGGAACATTCTGTTCGATGAGCATTCCCACACTAATGTTGAAGGAGGAAGTTTGACTCCTAGACAAAACTTGCTTTGGCATATATCTATGGGATTCAATGCAATGGTTTTAACAGATCATAACACATTCGAAGCAGTTGAGGAAATAAGACAAATAGCTAGAACAGAATTTAATGACTCTATTAAAGTGTTAATCGGTTTAGAATGGACAACTGAAAGATGTCATCTCAACGTCATTGTTCCTCCAAATACAACTGAAGAAGATTATACCAGTTTACTCAAGCATAAAGCCTATACCTTCAGTCCTACAGATGAAGAAATACAAGAGCTTGTCTCAGAAACTCATGCTTTAGGTGGAATAATTGTAGTAAACCATTATTCATGGTCAGTAGGGTATTCAAGAGATCTTCCAACAGCTGATCAATTTCGTGATTGGGGTGTAGACTATTTCGAAATAATTAACGGTGGTTATTTTGATAATCAAACATACAACTATTGTCTAGATAATGCAATTGGAATGATAGCTGGTACAGATATGCACTATCCAGAACCAGTATATGCTTGGACAACACTCAACGTGTCAGAATTTACTGAACAAGCTATTTTTGATGAATTAAAAGCTAAAAGAACAGGATTTATCTTTGATGGAATACCATCACCATATACAGTTGAACATGCTATAAATCCAGTATATATTCTAGTTTATCCCTTAATCAAAATTGGTGAGATGTTCGAAGGGATGTATTCAAGTGAATCTTTTGGTCCGATGCTAGCTGTTTTGTTCATGTATGTATATGGAGTTTATATCTTGCTTGAAGCTGGAAAATTTTTAATCCCCTATAGTATTAAGAAAATAAAAAACAGAAAAACATAGTTACAAAGGAGAATTATTTTTTCTTATTTTGTTTTTCTTCAGCATCAATTTTTTCCCATTCAATGTTAGGAAAAGAGATATTCATCCTAGTTCCTACTGTTTCTCCTAAACGTTTGATATTTTCTATCTTAAGAGTTAAACCATAACGTTCTAGCATATTTTGTGTGACTGCAACATCCAGCTTCTTTGTATCAAGGTCAGTTATTTCTAGAATTTCAGATTTAGCATCTTGTGATAGTAATATTCCCTCAAAATGTAACTTGATGTTAATCCTATCTTGTCTTGGTTTAGTCACATAAATTTCCACTTCTACCTTGTCATCAGTATACTCTATCATTCTGACTATAAGGTTAACAATTATTCTGTGTAAATATTCATCCCCTAGAACCACAAGATCTTCAATATGGGTTACTTCTGTCCTAATCTGTTTAGCAAAGAAATTGTTAAGGTATCTTATAGCATGACTGATTACATCTGCTATTTTCTGATTTGACAAAGGTCTCTCTTCTTGTAAAAGGAGATTGATGTTTGCATTTTGAATGAGATAAATGGATCTGATTGTAATATCTCTCATCTTGTTGAGCAATTGTTCAGCTGTCTCTTGAGCAACTTTTTCTTTGCTAAAGATTCTTCGAAAGAAATCAATATAGCCTAGTTCTGCATGAAGGTTATTTAGCAAATCGTGTTGAAATAACTCAAAGAGGAACTTTCTTTGCATTGCTGAATCAATTATGTCAGTGATGTCTCTACACATCAGAACGATGAAATTTTGCTCAAGTGATTTTATTACGCTTGATGAAATATGAAAGGGAATTTCAACTTTATTTTTTGTAATGAAATTTAATCTTTTAGATTGGCTTCCTTTTTCTTTAGTATCTTTTAGTAGCTCTTGGCAATTTCTCTTTTCCTTAATGAATTTCTTCAATTCAGAATTTTTTATTTCTTGAAGAGTTTTACCAAGATATCTACAAGCTTGGATATTAGCATCGTGAATTATCCCTTCTACATCTACCAAAAATATCATATCCATACTGTTTTGGAAAATGATATCAAACGTTTCTTGAATTAGGGTAGCATTCTCTTCAGGATTCATAATTCACAATCACTTATGTACAATAGTGCTATATTCTTACACCGGATAAAATAGTTTCGATGTATAATATATAAAAGTTGGTAATTCAGTACCAAACATCTTTTAACTTAAGGAAGTATGCAGCAATATTTGTTACAAAATGCAAAGCTGGTGTTACAATTATCACGGCAATGACATAAAACCATAAGTGGCTTACTCCCCAGACAAAGGGCAAGGCAAACAGAAGACCAGTAACAGCCCAAGAACCTTGAT
>JAGLOH010000019.1 GCA_023139025.1 Candidatus Heimdallarchaeota archaeon
TTGATAGAATTGGGGTGTACGCGTCGAGCTTCGGCGAGATGTTTAGCCCACAATCACTAATTGCTCAAGCGTAGTTAGGAAAAATGGAAATCGGTTCGTCAGATTCTAGGAGAGTTATTGTCAGCTAATTTTAGTTTACAATAAAAATTCTTGTTAAGAAAAATTTTTCAGTTTGGGAACCACATAGGTGGTAAAATACCATCGTCTCCTTCATCAGAATCATATTTTTTGTTGTACATCATGTTTCATCTCTGGAAAGGTTATCCTAATAGCTCAACAAAACTATTAAAACACCCCAAGGAAGAATGTGCCAAAGTAAGAATTTTGTTTATCATTGGCAAGATTTTTATCTCAAATCGTTTTTAGTTAAATGACAAGACATGATGAAGAATGATTCTCTCTGGCATAGAATTGAAACAGGACCTAATCCTCCTGAAGAAGTATATGCAATTATTGAAAATCCTAAGAATAATAGAAACAAGTATGAATTAGGAAAAGATGGTATTATATATTTAGATCGTGTGCTACATTCAGCTGTTCATTTTCCCGGTGATTACGGATTAATACCGCAAACATACTTCGAGGATGGAGATGCTTTAGATATTCTAGTATTAATCTCTGAACCCACTTTTACTGGATGTGTTCTTACTTCTCGACCTATAGGTATCATACGAATGAAAGATGAGAAAGGACACGATGACAAGATCTTAGCTGTTGCTTCCAAGGATCCTTTCTTCCATGGAGTCTATTGTTTAGAAGATGTATACCCCCATACCCTGAACGAAATTGCTGAATTCTTCAAAACCTATAAAGGATTGGAACATGGAAAAAAGGTTGAAGTTGTTGGATGGGATTCAAAAGAAGAAGCATTTAAGACAATAAGCCATTCGATGAAATTATACAATGAATTATTTATCTTCAAATAATTCATTTTTTATATCGTAAATTTCTGAAGCAATATTACTTTTTTCTAATTGATTTTCGTTGTCATAACGGAATAATTATAACCATAAGTCATTTGAAGGTAATTTGGAAACTATATAGTTTAAAGGAGATAGACTGTAAAATGAGTCTTGAAAAGTGGATAGATAAAGAAGATTTGGAAAAGCTTAGTGCTTTAGAAAATCCTAAGGTTGAAAGAGTTATTGAGGAGTATCTTACTCTTTGTAAACCTGCCAAAGCTAAAGTTATAGATGATTCACTAGAGGATATTGCTTTTGTACGTCAGTTAGCAATTGACAATAAAGAAGAAATAGAATTAGGTCTAGAAGGACAAACAGTACATTTTGATGGTTATCATGATCAAGCTCGTGATAAAAAGAATACACGACTTTTAGTTCCTGCAGGAGAGAAGGAAAAATATGGTAAACATATCAATACAATTGATCGTGACGAAGGACTAAAAGAAGTTTTAGAAATTATGGACGGAGTGATGGAAGGAAAGATTGCTATTATTAGATTCTTCAGTCTAGGTCCAACAAAGTCAAGATTTTCACTCTGCGCTTTGCAAATTACAGATTCAGCTTACGTAGCTCATTCTGAAGATTTACTATATAGACAAGGTTATGAAGAATTTAAAAGATTAGAAGATTCTGAAGACTTTTTCTATTTCATTCATTCAGCAGGAGAGTTAACTGATAGATATGTAACAAAGAACGTTGATGATAGACTCATATACATTGATTTACAAGAAAATCGGGTTCTAACAGTTAATAATCAATATGCTGGAAACAGTTTAGGTTTGAAAAAACTTGCACTTCGTTTAGCTATAAACAAAGCAATTCATGAAGACTGGTTAACTGAACATATGTTCATTAGCGCTATCTGGCCATTAGATAAAAGCAGAAAAACTTACTTCCTTGGAGCTTTTCCAAGCGCATGTGGAAAAACAAGCACAGCAATGGTTCCAGGAAACACAATTATTGGAGATGACATTGCTTATCTTAGAATCTATGAAAGTGGTGAAGTTAGGGCTGTTAATATAGAAAGAGGGATTTTTGGAATCATTAAGGATGTTAGTCCAAAAGATGATCCAGTTATCTATAACAGCTTAATGACACCAAGAGAAACTATTTTTTCTAACATATTGGTTTCAGAAGGAAAATCATACTGGCTAGGTATGGGTAAACAAGTAACTATTCCAGAAACTGGAATGAACTGGACTTCGTCTAAGCTTGGTGAATGGCATGCAGGCTTCTGTTGTAATGAGGAAGGAAAGGAATTCAAGTTTTCTCACCCAAATGCTCGTTATACAATAAGATTAGAGGAGTTAGAAAATGTTGATGAAGCATTACATGATCCCAATGGAGTAGAGGTTTCAGCAATTATTTATGGAGGAAGAGACAGCGATACATCTGTTCCAGTTTATGAATCTTTCAGTTGGGAGCATGGTGTTTATATTGGTGCTTCTGTAGAATCTGAAACAACAGCTGCAACTTTAGGGAAGGCAGGTATTAGAAAACATCAACCAATGGCTAATCTTGATTTCATAGTAGTTCCACTAGGAGAGTATCTTGAAGCACATTTAGATTTTGGTAGACGAATTGCACAAAATAAAGTTCCAAAAATATTTTCAACAAACTATTTCCTCAAGGATAAAAAGGGTCGATACTATGATGAAATTCTTGATAAAAAAATATGGTTACTTTGGGCAGAAAAGAGAGTTCATGGAGAATGTTCTGCAATAGAAACACCAATAGGTCATATTCCTGAATATGAAGATATTAAAGCCTTATTCAAAGAGGCTTTTGATTTTGAATATGTTAAGGAAAGATATGTAGCAGAATTTTCTATCAGAATTCAGAAGTTCTTAAAGAAAATTGAAAGAATAGAAACAATATTCAAAAATGAAAAAGATGTTCCCGAAGAATTCTTTAATGAATTAGAAAACCAACGACAAAGATTATTAGAAGCCAAGGAAAAGTATGGAACAGAAGTTATATCTCCATTTCTTTTCTAGGGTTGATCAAGCAAGTAAAGAGTAAAACAATTGTGGGGAATATATAAGATAAAAGAGATACAATACTGATATAATTGACTCTAAGCTATATTCACGAAGATGAAAGGGAGAAAAAGAAAATCAGTAAATTTGCTATTCTCAATTGTGTTATTGGAATACCCACAATTGCCTTTTTGATTCTGCTTTTAGCTAAAGGACTTTTAGTGAACTATTCTGCTATTGTATACTCAGCTATTGGTTTACTTGGACTCGGAATAGTTTATTCAATATACAAAATGATTAGAAGATAGGGTATTTTTTCAGTAATTTTTTTCATTGTATTTTATTCTAGATGCAGTAAAAACTAGCTTTTAAACTATTATTTTCTGCTGAAACAGCTGAACTATCGAAAAGTACGCTTTACACCGACAAAAAACGGCAAAAAACGTGAAATTTCATTCTGTAATCGCCTAATTTCGACATTCTAAGTTAGATAAATTTTTTGTCGGGAGTTTTACAAAGGGATATTCTATCAACGGATTTTCAGCTTAATAATATCTTTCTAGGAAAGATAAAAAAAATAGTTAAACAAACCGCAAGTAAATATCTAGATAAAAGAAGGAGGAAGATGTATTTTCTCAACTTTAAATATTCAATTAGGCAGTATTATGCAATACAAAATCTGTATTAAACAGGTTTAACTGTCTGTGTGAGATGTTATGAAGTTTGTCCCAAAGCACTATCTATTATCAAATCCAGTGTTTTGGGATCCAATTTTCATAGAATGGGATTATACTGAATCAATATTATTAACAGCTTATGACCTGTTAAGAAATGATAGTATCATATATGATTTGCACAGCAAATCTATGACATTAAAAGAATTAATGAGAGAAAATGGTTTCCCCAAAAGAACAAAAATATTTGCTGATACAGGAATATTCATGTTGGAATGGTTTAAACTTTATAAGGGAAAATCATTTAATCAAGACTACTCCAAAATCACTTTACCAGTTAATGATGTTCTTGAAGGATATGAATTAATGGATCCTGATTTACTAGTTGTCCCTGATGAGATTATCCTACCCATGGATTCGGATAGCATAGTAAAAAAGAAAATAGAAAACATGAAAGAGAATGTCATTAAAACTCTAGACCGGTTTCCAAAGAGCAAGGTAATAGGAGTAATCCAAGGATTAACAAGTAAAACTATGGATAATATATATGATTTTGAAAAAAGTCATGGGATAACCATTTTTGCTCGAGGAGGACTCATACCAATTAAAAGAAGAAACAATCTGTATTGCGAAACAATAAAATATTCTAGACAAATTACAAAGGAAAATTTCTTACATGCTTTTGGGATAGTAAACCTTAATCAAATCAAATGTTATGGAAGATGTGCTAACATTGACTCATTTGATAGTACAATTGTAAGAGCTTTAACTTCTGAACAATACTTTGTAGATGAAAATCTTGTTAAACATAGATTTAGTAATGAGGTTTTAACTAAATGTGACTGCTACTTTTGTGACAGATTAAGATCATTGAGATTAGAAAATTATGAGTATCCTGGAAGGTCAGTTATAGAAAAATTGTTTCTTCACAATATTATAGCAATAGAAAACTACTGTGACAATGTGAAATGCTTCTAAGGTCACTATGGAAAGTTTAGTATGCAATCCGGAGAGAAATATAAAAAGAAATATTACAAATATAATACGTCTATAATTCTAGTTTAATACAGGATATTCTTTGGCAATAAGTTTTTTATTTCAAATATTTCCACATGAATTAATGTTGGAAGAAATTAGAGAGTTACTAAAAAGAATTGACCAAATTGTTGACTCAGAATCAAGAAGAACAGAAGATCAAATAGATGAACTGAAAGAAAAGCTTCTAATGATTCAAGATTCAGAAGAAAATTTGTCATCTATTCATTCTCAAGTCAAAGAGTTAACTAATGAATTAGATATATTCAAAGAAGGAAGTAAAGAGTTACAAAAGAGAGTTGATGAACTCAAACCACTAGAAGATAAGTGTGATTCATTAGAGAATCAAATCAAGAAATCAGAACTTAAGCAGGAAGGGTACATATTCACGATTAAGGTAATATCAGAGTGGATTCCTAGCCAAAAAGAAAATATTGATGTTCTTGTAGTATTAGCATCATCACCAAATCACGAATCAACTTTCAAGAAGATTCATAAGGAAACTACAATTCCAGCAGTTACCTTGAGAAACAGAATTATGCCAATTCTAGCTGATAAATCTCTAGTCAAAATAGAAGGGGATAAGGTAACACTAACTATATTTGAACAAGAAGAATGAAGAAATTATTTCATTGAGAAGTTCCATAAAATTAAATAAGACTAAGAAATAAACTATTCTTACATGAAAAAACTTTTCAGATCAAAGCGAGGAGTATCAAACATTATATCTACGCTGGTTATTTTCACTGTAATGGTAAGCGCTTTAGGATTAGCCTTTTCACAAATAGTCCCGTCTCTAGAAAGATTTCAAACAGAAAGCGATATGATTACAGCAACAAATTCTTTCCTCTCATTTGATTCTGAAATTAAGAGGTTGATTTCAGCTCCCGATAACTCATCAAGTGTGGTTAGATACAATTTAGATAGTGGAATCTTAGATCTGACAGAAGAGCGAGAAAATTCTCTAATAATTACTTCAGGTGGGGATAATCTTCTAAATTATTCATACTTTTCAGGAGAAGTTCTTTACAGAATCGAAGGAAATTTCAAAGGATCTGGCGGTCTAATTTATGATTTTGGAAGTCCCCTGTTACTTGTTTATTCTATTAATAGAACCACACAAATCACAAATATTGCCCATCAATCATTCGATGGATATAAGGTTTTGAAATTATTCTACAGTGCTTACGTAAATATTGAACAGGTGTCAGATACTGAAGTTGAGATTAATTTTATGATTGTTAACTTGAAAACTACTAGAACAGCTGAGGGACAAGGAGAATATTTCCCCATAATTAACACAGCAAGTAAAGTTATGATCACAAAAGAGAGCCAAATAGTGGAAACATATGATTTAGGGTGGAGGAGTGATGACTTGAGTATGACTGCTTTAACTAGTGATTTCTCTCAAAATATTGTTTATCATATTGCTCCTGAAACATTTCATCTAACCCTAAATGTAATCCATATTAACATAGATTTCAGCACAGTATGATTGTAAAAACATCATACAAACTTCTTTTTGTATATCTCAAAGATGTATTTATATTGAATAACAGCTACAGTATATCAGCGAAGTTTTCTCGTGTGGGACTAGACTTATGGCATATAGCCTTGGATGAAAGTCTCACTTCGAAACTTCGCTATCATTTTATTTCTTAGCCCTTTTACTTGAAATAAATATCTTCATAAAGGTTTAACGATGAATTAGTAGTGGTTGCTTCATATGGATCAAATTGTGAAATTCAGTGATGTTTCAAAGAAATTTCAATTGTTCTGGGAAGAAATAGAAATCTTCGAAAAGATAAATTTGGAAATTGATAGAAATGAATTAGTGCTTTTTTATGGTCCAAGTGGAAGTGGAAAGACTACTCTACTTAACTTGCTAACCGGATTACTGAACCCTGATGAAGGAGAAATTAAAGTAGCAGGATTATATGTCGATTTAATACCGGAAAAGGAGAAATCAGACTTTAGATCAAACTATCTAGGTATAGTTTTTCAAGAAAATAACTTGGTATCAACTTTAACAGTGAAAGAGAATATTATACTTTTTCAGGAACTGTGTGATTATAAGGTAGAAGGTAAAGAGGAGAAAATTGACTTACTATTAGAAAAACTTGGAATAGACCACAGAAAAGATAGTTTTCCAGTACAACTTAGTGGGGGGGAAAAGAAGAGAGTTGCTATAGCTAGAGCATTATCAAATGACCCATATATACTGATTCTAGACGAACCAACAGGAAATCTTGATAGAGAGTCTGCAGATGAACTTTGTAATTTAGTTGAGGAACTATTTTTAACAACAGACATCACAGTTATTGTTTCTTCTCATGATCAAAAGATGAATGAAATCGCAACGTTAGTGTATAAAGTAGGATCAAAGCAAGTTGAACTAGAAGAAGAACATGAAGAAAGAAGAAAAGGTGAAGACATTGAATACCGTCCAATAGATTCTCTAGAAAGAGGGAAAGAGGACATATTCATAGAAGAAGCATTACTGGATCCTATTGAGTAAGGAAGTATCAAAAGTTGATGTTATGATAGGTCAAATGAAATTTGCGTGGATTGGTTTTAGGAGATCATTTCTTGCATCAATTTTTACTTTCATTAGCCAAATTATAACATATTCAGCAATAACGATAAGTATTGCAATATTTTCAATAGTGAAACCTTTTCTTAACTGGTCTGTAAACAGTGTTTTTTACAAATCCTATGTCATAATGGGGATTCTATTTATTATAGTGAGTATTGTGATTGGGGCAGTTGTCACAGCAAGATCAATAGATTTGAAGTTTATGAGTCAAAAAGATGATATTGCGATAATGAAAAATGCAGGGGGGAAGAACAAGTGGATATATAGTTATTTCATCTTTAACCAAATTTTAACATCAATTATTATGCTACTAGTAGGAATAATCTTAGCTCTCATCTTACTAGCGGTAATTTTCTATTCATTCAAATTCAGTTTCTTCTTTAATCATATCAGGTTCATGCCTGTTTTAGGAGCAAATATAGCCATACTTATTGTTTCTTATCTGAAATCTCACTATACTATAATTAAATTCATTGAAGAGAAAAATTTCGAAGTTTCCTCCAGCAGACTGAGTTCTTATAAGAGTATATTCGAATTTAACGGGTTATTAAGCAAATTTAAAGCAGTAAGAAAGCTGGCTAGTAAGAATTATCTTAGATCAGGAAAAATCCTGGCAAGTTTTCTATTCAGTTTCTTTCTGGCTTTTTCCTCAATATCTTTTGCACTAGGACCTGTTGCAATAGCAGAAACGTACAATCACTACCTAGACAATAGATTCTACGACAGTACCTACGTAATAGGGCAAGAAGGAATAATAGACTTCTATAGTTCAAATTTTGGTGCTCAAGAGTATGTTAATGAATCATACATAAGTGAACTAGAGGATATTAATTTCTTCAAGAATAGATCATTTGACATAAGTTTTCTAAATGATATAGATAGCACAGGTGTTGACGCGAAGAAACTATTTCTTACGAAACTGGATGTTCAAGAAGTTGCGGTCTTAGATGTTACCCCAGAAGGATATGTACAAATAGGATCCAATAGAACTTTCTATGCCACAGTTATAGGATATCAAGCAACAAATATTTTTGATGAATTGTTGCTTTGGGGTTCTTTACCAAGTTCAAGTGAAGTGGTTATAGGTGACTCTCTAGATAACTTAATTTTTGAGAACAGTACCATGCAAAAAATAGATCTAACTGAAAATTCAAGTAGGTATGGTATAAGTGGCGTTGCTTTAGATGTATTTGCAGCAGGTTTTACAGTATATGTACCATTAAGCAAATTAAATTCAGAATCCATATCTAACGGTCCAAATCTAATCCTGCTAGAAGATCTTAATTCAACTACTTATTCAACAATAGCCAGTCTAGTAGAAACAAACGGATACGTAATGAGAGAAATTTCAGAAATAAAAGAAGAAAACATAAAAGAATATGACAACTTTTCATATATGTTTGATACACTGGGAATAATTCTATTTAGCATTTTTACCTTTCAAATTATTGTGTTTGCATTCCTGTATTATTTAACTTACAAGAAAGACTACGAACTCTTGTATAAACTAGGTATTGAAAAAAAGAAGATTTCCAAAATAAATGCTAATTCAATATTACTGCAATTAGTCCCAGGTATATTATTTGGAAGCTATTTTGGATCAATAATAACAAGATATTTCCTTGTACCATACACAAAATTGGGTTATTATCTAGCATTTCTATTTGGAATCATGGTTTGGTTTATACTTGCAGGATATATAGGAGCAACAATGGCAAGCAGAAAAGGATTAAAACAAATTTATGACTCACTTTACAGAAATAAAATAATCAAAAAATAGTAAAATTTATGTTTATTATGTAATTGGGACAAAGTCCTTAGTCAGCATCTTATTTATCTCTCTCTGGGGAATTTCTTTACTCCTAAGGCCAGCAACAAAGACGTTAAGACAATCTTTGCAATAAACTTTCTTAATTCTAGTATTGTATGTTAATGGAGACATATGTTTACTTTTACCACAAATATCGCATCTATCTTGAATACCTGCGGTTAGATCAGCAGTACAATCTGAACAGTAGCTAGCTTTATTCTGAACAGGTCTTCCGCACTTCGCACAAAAACGCACTCGCGTAACCATGATATCGGAAATTCACAATTGAAATATTTTAAACTTGTGGAACTGCTAGAATGTGAAGAATTTGTACACACTCGCCCCCCTTTGTTTCTATTGGAAAAAGGTATATTTGTACATATTATTTAGATATGTGTACACATGTTATTTGTACATAGTCCTTAATCATACTAAACGCTTCATTATATAAGTGTTTCGTTTTTCAATTAACAAAACGTCTATTTTTTAATATAAACAGTTCTACTGGAAGAAGAGGGGTGGGAGAGATATCTGCCTTACAAATCTAAGATATTACTAAGGTTTTTAATGGTTTATCAATAGTCTAACATGATATCTATCCTTATAAACTTAAATTGAAAAAGTATTGTAAGTAATAAAGTGAGTAATATGCCTAAAGAGGTTACAATCAAACTACCTGATGGAACAATCATACGAATACCTTCTGGAGATACAGAGAGTCTTAAAACAACACTTGCTTTAGTTACAGGAAAATCCGACGGATCAAGCTCAACTGAGGAAGAAAGAGAGCAAAAGATTGCTAGTATTAATGATCTTATCGGAGCTTCAAAGATAGAAAGAGTTGCAAGTATAATTCGAAACCATTATCCTGAAGGGGATTGGTTTATTTCAAATGAAATATGTGAATTATATGAAATAATATTCAGGGAAGGGGTAAAAATGAGTACAGTTAGCACTTACTTATCAAGATTAGCAGATGAAAACATGCTAAATAGAAAGGGGAGTGTATCACAAAGATTGTATTCAGTAACAAAGAAACTATTAGAGAACTACGGGGAACTAAAGGTTCTTGAAATACCAGCAGATCTCTTGAAATAACTATTTTTTAACTTCCACTGAAGCGAAATTATAACTGTAAGAATCTTACCACGTAAAATATTCATCTTGTGGTAAGATTTTCCTATCTCCTTTCAACTTTCCTTTTAATTTATCTTGCCACACAATTTTATTATCTTGTGGTAAGATTATTCATTCCACTGTTTTTTGCTTGGAAAAAAACCCTCTCCTTCCCTTTTTTCTCCTTGTTAAATTCTTGTAAATCCTTCTACTGTTTCTTTATCCAGCCTTTCAACCAACTTGATTATGAGCTTAATTGCATTGGTTACGTCGTTTAGATCTAATATCCCATTATGTGCATGAATATGTCTTGTTGGTATTCCTATTACTATACTTGGGCACCCCATATCTGTTAAATGGATTACTCCTGCATCTGTTCCTCCTCCTGGTACTAGAGAAAGTTGGTGTGGAATTTCTAGTTCTTCAGCTGTCTTGATAACGAAATCTCTGAATCGTGGGTTAGGTATCATTGATCCATCATAGGTTAAAATACTAGGTCCTTTACCCATCTTAGCTGGGGCTTTTGTATCATCAATACCTGGAACATCTCCTGCTATATCTACTTCGAGAGCTATACCTATATCAGGTTTGATCATTTGAGCAGCTGTGCGTGCCCCCCTTAAACCAACCTCTTCTTGGACAGTCGCAGCTCCATAAACAATATTAGGATGAGCAATATTTTCCCCTTTGAGTTTACGGACAACTTCAGCGGTGATTAAGGCCCCAATACGGTCATCGAAGGCTTTACCAACAGCAAGAGTAACAGAACTCTTCTCTTCAGTATCTTTGTCTTCTTTCTTGATACGAGGTCTTTCCCAGATTTCAAATTTGGCATCAGGCATAATAGGATCCCCTATTCGAATACCTAGTTCTTTTGCTTCATCGATAGAAGTACAACCAATATCTATGAACATTTTAGCCTTAGTAACAACCTTTTTGCGTTCCTCAGGTTCAATAACATGAGGCGGTTTTGCAGCTATGATACCTGGGTAGAGTTTACCTTCTACTGTTCTTATTTTAACCCTTTGAGATAGAAGTGTCTGATCCCACCATCCACCAAGCTGATGGAATTTGAGAAAACCATCTTTGGTAATAGCAGATACTTGAAAGCCTATTTCATCCATATGCCCTGCAATCATGATTTTTGGACCATCTTCTTTTCCTTTGGAAGTGAAAACAAGTGTCCCTGTTTTATCTTGAAGTATTTCATCCGCAAATGCTTCAACATATTTCTTCAAAATAGTTTGAACTTCCCATTCAAAACCAGAAGGTCCAAACTCATTTGATAATTCTTCTAAAATTTTGATATTGAAATCAGTCATCATATTCACCATAAAAACGAATTATTATACTTTGATTAAATACTACAACAACGTTTCTTATTTAACTATTCCTCTTTGATTTTTACAAAAATATTGCCAAATAGATATTATCTTTGTAGTGAGTTATTATTACTTATTCTAGTTGTAACACTATTTTATGCAAATGACTTCACAAATTTTTGTGAAGTGTTCTACTGGAAAATCTTTCAGAGTTAGGATTCTCTCACTATTTTAGCCTAATAACGTATTCACACCTTGTGAACAGTTCAAAACACAAGATATTGCAGTTTTCCAGTGGAAATAGAGGGGTCTACTTTTTTCATTCACAAAAGTGAAAATTCTTCTTAGATTACTAATGTAAAGTATCAGAATTTTTGTCGTGAGAAAAGTTCTGTTCACAAGGTTTTGGAAATACAGTGAACTGTATAGTAACAAGTTTCACATGATCCATGAAGAAAGCATAATTAAAGATTAACAGAATTAGAGACCATTTAAAGCAAAAGTGAAGCTCTTGTGTTTGGTGTGTATATAGTATTCATTACGTATTACATTTATTTTGTGAAAAACATCAGAAAACGTAATACTTGAGTATTACACTATTTTCAAGTACAAATAAATACGTAAAAAGGGTCCAAGAGGGTAACTGATAAGCAAATGAATTGGATTTAAAGGTTGTCAATTTTTTCTAGAGTTATGTTCAGTTTTTTTCTTTTCCTTTCTAGTTCTTTAATTGTAGAACCTACAATAATTCTTTCTTCAACTGCATCTGGTATTCTTTTACCAAGATATTTGGTGAACTTATATTCAGGCTCTAACCTCAGATAGAAATACGGTCCGTGTTGAGATTTAGGACTTTGTTTACATCTACAGTTTTCTCTACCACATCTGATATACTTTGAGCTAATAAAACCAAATAAAGGATCTTGTTGTGAGAGAGATTGTATTTGATAATCTAAATCCTTTATGGCATCGTGCAAATTGATTTTAACATCACTTATTTTATCTTCTATCATCTTGAGACATGTATTTATACTTTCATCATAAAAAAACATTAGATATTACTCTGATATTCTCCAGATTATATTGAATTATTTATTCGACAATAATCCTCTAACCATGTAGAAAATCCGACAAAGTGATAAAATGCAGCAGAGTAAGAATATGCTAACAAAGAAGATAAAGGGAAAATCTCCCATACAAGGGATTGTTATCAGTAGTCGTCGTGTGTATGTTTACTCAGACGAAACCGATCAAGAAATAGAATTAGAGAATCTTTTGATTAATTTACTTAGGGATCATGGACCACTTACCAGAAATGAATTAGTTTCATTAACTCATATTCCACGTTCAACCCTGTATGACAACTTGGCTAAAATGATATCTGATGGAGTTATCGCGAAAGAATCAGTTCCACGAAGTACTAGAGGAAGACCAAAGGTGCTATTCAAGCTAGCATGAAAATAGTCTAGCTTTTTCTTGATTCAATTCATAAATCTGATAATTGTTTTAGTCAACATCTATCGACAAAGTTAAACAATAGTCACAAAAGTACAGCTACAGTAGCTAAGAGATGGTAACAATGGGTGAGAAAAACAAATCCAATATTGATGAAATATTTGATAGAGTTCTTGATGCACAAACGAAGATATTCCGTAATCGAGAAGTATTAACTCCAAACTATGTGCCAGATGTTCTCCCCCATAGAGATGATAAATTTGAGGAACTAGTAAAAATTTTGGCACCTTCTTTAAGAGGCGGAGCACCTTCAAACGTTTTTATTTATGGAACAACAGGAACAGGTAAAACAGCTGTAACAAAACAAGTTCTATCTAAACTAAAGGAAAGGGCTGAAGCAAGAGATTTATCTTTTAAATATAGTTATATGAATTGTCAACATGTTGATACCAAATATAGAGTATTAACACAATTATGTGAGGATATTGGAATAGATGTACCAATTACAGGTCTACATTTTGATGTTGTTTATCAGAAATTCAAAGAAGCTTTAGATGAACTCAACACACTTCATGTTACTGTTCTAGATGAAGTGGATATGTTATATAGTAAAAGTTCCGAGTCATTGTATATTTTAACACGTATGAATAGCGATTTGGAGTCATCTAGGATTAGCATAATAGGAATAACTAATGATGTGAACTTCAAAGAAACTCTTGATCCTCGAATTAGAAGTAGTTTAAGTGAAGAAGAAATTGTTTTTTCCCCCTATTCTGCTGAACAACTTCGAGATATCCTTAAACAAAGAACTGATGTAGCATTTCATAAGGGTGTACTAGAATTTGGTGTAATTAATCTCTGCTCTGCTGTAGGAGCACAACAACATGGAGATGCAAGAAGATCATTAGATCTACTTCGCGTAGCAGCTGAGTTGGCAGAGAGGAATGGCGATGAAACTGTTACAGAATTACATGTTAGAAAAGCACAACAAGTGATTGAAAGGAACACAGTAATTGAAGTGCTTGACACTCTACCGATACAAACTAAAGCTGTTTTACAAGCAATTTTCATAGGAGAAGGAAAATCAGAAGAAATTACCACTGGTGATGTTTACGAATTATATTCTAGGATATGCAAACTTATTCGTCTAGATATATTGACTGCTAGACGCGTAGGTGATCTAATTAACGAGTTAGATATGTTAGGAATTGTTACTGCTCAAGTAATAAGCAAAGGGCGTTATGGTAGATCAAAGAGAATTCATCTTACTGTTCCTCACAGACAGGTAAGAGAAGTTCTAGAAAAGGAGTTCAGACTCACTAAAATATTCGAAATGGAAGATATTTGATTAGCTCAAGAGAAGAGAAACATTTTTCTTTTACGTTGAACGAAAGTTTAACTGATTGTTAATGAACGAGTATTATCTAGAACTCAAGTATATCATCGCAGGTCCCAATTGTGATAAACTGATTAGGGATGGAGCAATTCTAATTGAAAACAGTGAAATAATTGCTGTAGGAAAATCTGCAGAAGTTAAAAGCTTAATTTCAGGGCATGACAAGATTGAACGTAACAATCATATTGCAATACCTTCTTTCATCAATGCACATACTCATCTTCCTGAAACACTTCTAAGAGGAATATGTGATAATGAAAAACTCCTTACTTGGTTAAATGATTATATTTGGCCATTTGAAATGAGAATG
>JAGLOH010000190.1 GCA_023139025.1 Candidatus Heimdallarchaeota archaeon
GTGTAAAAAATCTAGAGAAAGCTGGAGCCAATGTCATTGGTGCAAATTGTACAATAAGCAGTGATGAAATGATAGATCTTATCCCTTTGATTTCTCAAGAAACAATCCTTCCTATTTTAGCAAAACCAAATGCTGGAAAACCCCAATTGGAGAATGGTAAAACAGTTTATCTAACGGAACCTAAACCTTTTGCACAAGATATTGAGCAGATTATAAAGAATGGAGCAAGAGTAGTTGGTGGGTGTTGTGGTTCAAACCCAGAGTTCATCAAAGAAATTGCTAAGCAAGTTAAAGGTGAATAAGTTGGGAGTTTTGGAGAATTTTCAAATTAAATTGGATGACAATGAAATTCTTCGTTTATTACAGAATAAACAATCTGATAAGGATATGAAGAAACCTTCAGAAAAAATGATAAAAGAGATTGAGGAAATGAAGGAACTTGCTCAACCTTTGATCAAACCGAGAGGGATTTTTGAGATTTTTGAGAGTAAAAACCTTAAGCCAAAATTTCTGTTCAAGAAATCTGATATCACTGTATTCGCTATTTGTACAATTAGTAAAGATTTGGAAAACTTAAGTAAAGATTATCTCAAGAGGGGAGAATTGGCTAAAGGAGTCATACTGGATGCAATAGCTTCTCAAGCTGCTGAACAGACGGCTGAAGAAGTAAATCAGACCATACTAAACGAGTTAAGTGACACAATTCAAGAAAAGGAAGTCAGTTGTCGATTTAGCCCTGGCTACTGTCAGTGGGAATTAGATAAGGGTCAAGAACAAATTTTCAGTCTTCTGGATAGCGAAAAAATAGGTGTTTCTCTATCTACTTCAATGATGATGAATCCAGTAAAATCTGTTTCATTCGCAATCAATATAGGATTAGAGGTTGATAAAGAACTAGGAATAAGGGGTTGTGAGAATTGCGATATGATTAATTGCGCTTATCGCAGAACAAAATAAATTAATGAGAAAAAATTTCTCTTTCTTTTTTGCTTCTATAAGAATCAAGTTGAGGAGCATGTAATAATTCCCTATTTATGCTCTCATAAAGAACATTAGAATCCAGTATTGATCCAATAGATTTTATCGCATTAACTATAGATTCTGCTTTTTCAATGAGGTCTTGTTTTCTCTCTAGAACATAAGGATCCCAAATCATCGCAGGTTGACCCTCTAGACACTTAGTGATTACTTGTTTTGCTATTTTACAGCTTTCAATAACATTCTCAGGTGTTGCAGCATGATTTGCTTCACTATAACTTACAACATGAATAATATGTGGATTAAGTTGCATCTGCAACATTGTTGATTGTGCGAGTTGCCCTTTTGCCATATCTAAATCTATAGGATAACTGAATAGCCCTGTTCTTGTTTGAGTATAAACAGTAAAATTTTCGTCTTGCAGCGATTCAATCATTTCTTTTTGGGCAAGCATCTTTGCCAAGTCATCTCTTTGGTTTGTTTGAGGAGGTGTATTAAACATATACTGTGAGATAAAATTTCTTACTCCCAGATTTTTGCAAATATTTGCACCCAAAAATCCTGCTGCTATTGCTACTTCATCCTTTGCATCTCTCAAAGACCAATGATGTGATTCGAGAATCTCAACAGGGATTTCCTTTTCAGCATGCCATTTTATTGCATCAAGATGGGCTTGTATTGATGATTTTAACTCCATTGGTCCTCTTCCATCCATTTTGTTAAACCAAAAGATAGGTATCGCTGCCCATGCATTCTTTATTGTATCAACATAAAGTTGAGCTAATTCTATCAAATCATCTGTTCCTGCATAAGCCCTCATCAAAGGGTAATTTCCTACTCTCGAAGCTTGAAAAAGCTGTTCATAATCCTCTTTTGATCTAACTGGAACACCACCAGCACCTTTACCAGAGCTCATTCTTTCAGGATGGAAAAAGTGTGCTTGTGCATTTTGGTCAGTTCCTAAAGAGATAATATCAAGACATCTGCTTTCAGCAATCTTTCTAATTCCTTTTGTTGTTTCTTCTAAAGAAGGTAAACCAAAATGATGTCTTAAAACAGGAAATGGATTTTTTGAATCTATTCTCTCAATAATATGTTGAGGAGGTACTAGGAATTTATCTTCCACAAAACCTCCTTTAAGATAAGCAATCGCTTGATCTGAATCATCTCCTCCAAAATAAGCACTAAAGAAACCTTCTTGTTTTTCTCTTTGAACAAGTTCAGGTAAGCCTCCTAGAATAAATTCTCTTTCACTTAATCCTTCTTCATTAATTCTTCTTTTCAATTGTTTTAGAATTTTAATACCTGCTTTAGGAGTCAATCTATAACTCAAACCTACTATGTCAGGGTTATGTTCTCTAATTGCATTAATGATTTGTTCAGTTTCTACAGCAGGTCCCAAGAAAATTGTTTCGTAACCTTGTTTTTCTGCTAATTTCAAAAATCTATGAATGCCTGCAATATGAACACAATCACCAATACAGGCGCCCAAGATTTTTTTCATTTAATCTCCTCCAACCGTGGCTCCGACTGCAGTTTTATATTCTGTTATTGTTTCAAGTTCAGACACTATTTTTAAATCTTCAAAAATTGTTCTAGCGTCAAGCCCTAACCTATTTAAATTTCTTCCTTGACTTCTAAAATCAACCTTCAACTCCACTGATGCTTTTTTTATCAATTCATCAATATATCTTGTATCAATTCCAATGGATTTACCAAGTTCAGAAAAGGGAACAAGACCTGTAGGAATGTCCTCTGTTAAATATCTCATATTGAAAGTTGTGGGAGCTGTTAATCCTTCATAAAAAGGATTGTTATGCAAAGCATCAAAAAGACTCGAGTTTGGGAGACTATATCTTTCACACAACCATTCTTTTAATGATTGAACTTCTACTCCGAAGCTTCTTGCGATGGTTCGTCTTTCAATGTCAACTTGTTCCATATAGTCAACTACTTCTCTTGTAGCCCCGTCTCTGTAAAAATCAAATGTTTCTTTATTTCTTATTCTCTCTTCATTTAACAGAGTTATTGTTGGATGGAACACTGCTCCAATATTTCCCAAACTTGTTGTTAAGAAGTTTTCTACACCATAAAACTGGGGATAATCTTCATTTAGCATAGAAACTACCTGAGAAGTGCGATGATTAGGTATAACTGATAAAGAAACTGAATTTTTAATCCCCTTAACATCACTTAAACCAGGTCTTAGGATTCTTGTAGCATAAATCAGAGTATTAGCTTCTGCAATAGTAACATCTGCAGCTAAACCTCCTTCTAAAAGAGCATTCATAAATTCTAAACTGCCAAAAGTTCTTCCAGGATTTAGAACAATTGTTTGCTCCTCTTGAAGATGGGGAGCTAAAGCAGTAGCAATATCATAATGTCCAGTAGCTGTTGTAACAACCATAATCAGTTCTGTCCCCCTCACAGCCTCTGAAATATCAGTAGTAACTAGATTTAATTTTCCCTTTGAATGTATTTCTCCTTGTAATTCAATTTCCTTCTTTTTCATAAGAAGACGAATTCTATCTATAGATCTGTTGTAGAGATTAACCTTATTTCCTTTACTTGCAAGATAACCTGCAATTGCTTGTCCTCCACATCCAGCTCCTATTATGGCAATATTCACCAAATCACCCACTTGAGGGGTGATTTTGTTCTACACACTATTTTTCTCGTAATAAAGTAGTTTTGATAAACTAATTCCAAGTTAGAGTTGATTTCTACGTATTTTGTTTTTTTATACATATTTTTTCACCTAATTGTTTTCTAGTATTGTAGCTTTGACTTAGTAAGAATCTTTCTTGAAGTTTCGTTGTTTTAAACGTTCTAAGTAAATAGAGTAGTTTTCAATATTTAATACCACAAACGAAGTCAATTTTTCGTTGATGATACCATTTTTCTTCATAATCGAGCATTACAGTTAGTCAATCATATAACTATTCATATCTTTAAATAGTTATTCTTTTATTATCCTATATATTAATAAGTTCTTATATTGATTATTAAGTAATATTATGATGAATCTATGATTAATTAAAGCAAAGTATAATTAATATGTTGTTTTCAACAGCAATTACTATAAAAGAAAGCTTGAAAGATGTTATTTTTCTTTGATTAATCAGAAATAATCTTTTAAACATACCAATCTATTTCATACTTAACAGATTAATTATTTGAGTTAATTGTAATGAGACCTACCATCAATATTCTTGAAGAAGAAATAAAGGAAAAAGTTGTAATAGAAGCAATGGAAATACTAGAAGAGCTCGGTTTTTTTGTCGAAAATGATGAAGCAATACAAATCCTACAAAATGAAGGAGTAAATGTTGACACAATTAATAGACGAGTAAAAATCCCACCAGATCTTATTAAGAAATCATTAAAAACAGCCCCCTCATCAGTTCCTCTCTATGATAGGGACGGTAATTTAGTTACTAAATTAGAGGGAGACAATATCTGTTTTGATCCTGGTTCAGCCGCACTTAATGTTTTAGATCCAGAAACTAATGAAATTCGATCCGCGGTTACAAAGGATTTTGTAGATTTCACTAAAGTTGTTGATCAACTTGAACACATACATGCTCAAAGTACTGCAATAATCTGTTCAGATGTGCCAGAAGAGATTGGTGATAGATATAGACTGTTAATTTCATTGATTTACTCCAATAAACCAGTTGTAACCGGAACATTTGCAAAAGAATCTTTTGAAGTAATGAAAAATA
>JAGLOH010000191.1 GCA_023139025.1 Candidatus Heimdallarchaeota archaeon
CAAACATAGCTGAAGCATCACAAGACTTCTTACTGGAAATTCTTCGAGATACTATTTATTATAAAATCTCTAAAGATATTGTCAGTGTTGAAGAAGAGATAGAATTGATAATTACTTTAAAAGATTCTAATGATGAACCTATACCATATTATTCTGTCTTAATTGATTTTGAAGGTACTGTTTATGCTCTCTCAACTAATCAGTTAGGGATTATTCATTTCACACACACCTTAACAAATGCAGGAGAGTTACCATTCATCATTTCAAGCTCTGAAACAACATATTATCTTGCTTTCCAGTTTCCGATAATGATAACAGTTGAAGAAGCAGATGCAGTTATTGTCTTAGTCCAAGATCAAGTTCTTTACAATAGTTCCTTAGGTTTAGAAATAAGGCTTGAATCTGAATTTGGAAATCCGCTTCCAAACCAACCCTTACTTATTCGTATTAATTCAACTATCTATACAGTTTACACTGATACTAATGGTTCAGTAATTATAGATATGAGTAATTATCTCTTGGGTAATTACAGCATCACTATAGATTTTACAGGATCAAATAACTATGAAGCTGCTTCTTTCAATGGGATAATTGAAATAATTCCCCAACAAACCCAGATGAAGTTAGTTGAGGAGGGAGAACAATGGGCTATATATCTTCTTGATAGTGAAAATAGATCTTTATCTAATAGAGAAATTACGATTAAATATCTAACTGAAAACGGAACGACACTCCACACAGAAACCTATAAAACAGATTCTAATGGACTGATTATTTTTGAAATACTCTCCAATGCATTTCTATCAAAATCAGAATACCTAGTATTTAATTTCAGAGGTGACTCTTACTATAATGCGTGTGAGTACATATTCGATATAGTAAATCTAGGTACTAACCCAAATAAGGCTTCAACAGCAGTTACACTAATTACTATATCTGGCTCAATATTAATTATAGTATGTCTAACAGGTCTAGTGCACCTTCTAAGAAGGAAAAAATAGTTTTGTCGGAAATGAGCATAAAACTTTTATTGTTCGGAAGATATAGCTTATCAGAAACTAAACTGGGATTATCATGAGTGAAGAAGAAGAAAAAACAATACCTAAGGATTTAAAGAAAGAATTAATGAAAAAAACTGGTGAATCAAGTTCAGATGTAGATGAAATCGCCGAAAAATTGGAAGGAAAGATCCCTACTAAACCTAAAGAAGAAGAGGAATAATCTAAGGGGTGAGCCAAAGTTTTTCTCCTCGTTTTTATATTTTTATCTTGGTTACTTCTTGCAATCAATTTTCAACCTAATAGTTTTTTAAGAAAGTCGTATAGATTAATTTAAAAATAAAGCTAGAAGGTTATCAAGTAGCTATGATCCCCAAAAACAGATATCAAAATATGATGACTGCAAATCAAGCTGTAGCAATAGCAGCTGTTAGGGCAAAACCCAAAGTAATTGCAGCTTATCCAGTGACTCCACAGACAACGATTGTGGAACATCTTGCATGTTATGTAGCTCATGGGGATCTAAAATCTGAATATGTTAGAGTTGAAAGTGAGCACTCAGCTATGAGTGTGGTTGCAGCAGCTCAAGGAACAGGTGTAAGAACTTTTACTGCTACAGCTTCCCAAGGGCTCGCTTATATGCACGAAGTAGTTTCGGCTTGTGGCGGGATGAGATTGCCCATAATTATGTTTGTTGCTAACCGTACACTCATGAGCCCTGGAGGCATTTGGCCTGAGCTGTCTGATAGTATGCCTGAACGTGATGCTGCATGGCTTCAGATTTATGTTGAAGACAATCAAGAGGCTTTTGACATGATTCTTCAAGCTTATAAAATCGCTGAAGATAGTAGGGTTTTACTACCTATTATGGTCTGTGGGGACGGGTACATTCTCACTCATTCTACTGAAAAAGTAGAAATTTTAGGAGAAAAAGAAGTAGATGATTTCCTTCCTCCATATGACCCTAAACATGTTTATCTCGATGTTGATCGTCCAATTGCCCAGGGTTTGATCGTTCCTCCTGAATTTCATATGGAGGCAAAATGGCAGATGCACCAGGCAATGTTAAAAGCTCTTAAAGTCATTCAAGAAGTAAATGATGATTTTGCTGAAAAGTTTGGTAGAAACTATGGTGGATTAATCGAGAAATATCGAGTTGATGATGCTGAGAAAGTTCTTGTCACAATTGGTTCTACTACTGGAACAGCTCGAGAAGTAGTTGACGAACTGAGAGATAAAGGTGAAAAAGTAGGGATAGTAAAGCTTAGAGTCTTTAGACCCTTTCCAAAAAAAGAAATCAAAAAAGCTTTGAAACATGTTCAGTCGATTGGAGTTTTTGATAGAAGTATATCATATGGTTCAGCAGGTCAATGTTTCCTAGAAGTAAGAAATGCTATGTATGGAACAGATATGCCTATACTCAATTTCATTGCAGGGTTGGGAGGTCGCGATGTCCGTGATAAGGACATAGAATTTATGTTTGATAAATTAAAGGAAACGGAGATTCTGGAAGAAGTAATAGATCCAGTAGTTTTCGTCAATACAAGGGGTGTAACATCTTGAAGCTTAAAGATCTACCTGATGAAAGTCCTTACACTCCTGGAGATAAAGCATGTGACGGATGCATGGCAGCTAATATAGCCATTAATGTCATGAGAGTTCTAGGACGAAAAACAATAGTAAGTGTCCCCCCCTGTTGTATGAGTGTATTTGCAGGTATTTTTCCAGCAATCAATTGGGAAGTACCATATTTTCACATGCAATTTGCAAACCTGGCTTCAACAATTAGTGGTATATCAAGAGCACTAAAAGCACAAGGTAAAGATGATGTTATTGTTGTAGGTTTTGGGGGAGATGGAGGGACTGCTGATATGGGACTTCAAGCTCTTTCTGGTGCTGCACATCGTGATGAAAATATCATCTATATTTGTTACAACAACGAAGCTTACGAAAACACTGGTGTTCAAGCTAGTGGTTCTTCTCCTTTTGGTTCTTGGTCTTCTACTACTCCTGTTACTAATGGTGGTTCTGGTAACGAGTATTTTCCAAAAGACATTCCTAGGATTTTAATCGCCCATAACAGTACTTATGTCGCGACAGCTGCGACTTCGCATATCCAAGATTTCATAAATAAGGTTGAAAAAGCCAAAAATTTACGTGGCTTTAGATACATAGAAGTTTTATCAGTTTGCCCTCCTGGTTGGAAAGTCCCTACTGATTCAGGTCCTCATTTAGTTGAAGAAGCTGTAAATAGCGGGTATTGGTTATTGTTTGAGTATGAGAAAGGTCATCTAACTATCAATGAAGAACCCAAGTTTGAAGGTCTTCGAGATTTTCTTTCCAAACAAGGAAGATTCGAATCCTTGACAGAAGATCAGTATCAAGCACTTGATACATTCTACAAACAACGTTGGAAGAAGATTCAGGGTTTATCATTGAATAACGATATTTAGCTTTCAGTATCACCTTAGTTTGTGATAAAGAAACATCTTATTTTGAAAGTAATTTTGAAAGGTTGAAAATACTAATTTGTAATGCATGAAATTAAGGAAATTGTCATCTGAATTCTCTAAAAATTGTACAACAAAATACAAAAAAAAGACATCTTAGGGTTTGTAGTTCTATTTGAAGAGGTTACTTATATTCATATTGTTGTTCTATGGTCATAAATCAAAAGAAGTTTTAAAAAGAACTTGAGTTAGAGGAGCAAGTACTATGAAACTTAATGAAATGATAACAGATGTGAAAAGTATTCTTTTACTGGTATTCTCACTTCTTCTCGGTGTATTTATGCTCATCGGTGGAATAAAGATAGCACCATTATTTGGAATACAATGGGCATTTTCTCTTGTAACTATCCTTCAATTCGTAGGATTTGCGTTACTTCTTGCGGTTATTATCTGGCCACTTATACAAGATGTATCCGTAGGAATTTTGAAAATTCTATATATTGTGTTAGCTGTATTAGGAATTTTATGTTTTATATTCTGGCTACTTACACCACTTGGATGGTTAACTCTTTCCGTAGTATGGTTCTTATGGATAGATTTGTTTGTAAGTATTGTAGTAATAGTTTTCACATTTATAGCTCTTAAGGAATAAATCAGTTTATCTGATTTTTCTTTTTCTCTTTTTCATATGGAAATCAACCACAGTAAAAATAGCGCAAAGTATTTTTGCTATTTTGGAATTAATAATTTGTAATGCGTGTAATTAATAATATTCTTATTCGTGCTGTTTCCAAATATTGCTGACCATAAAGAAACAAAAATTGAATCAATAAATTATTGTTTTTTTTCTTTCTCTTTAGTTTTACTCGTTTTTGGTTAATATTACAGAAAAGGAATTAGCAGAAGACAATTGAAAAACGAGCTTAAGAAATTTGTTATATTTTCATAGAGAATTAAGAAAATCACTTTAAATTAGCTTTCTATGACACTCCAATAAAATTTATATACTTTAATGGAAATCTTCACCTACTATGACAAAACTAAAAGTATGGTCATCAGCAACTGGACTTATAGGTATGTTCTTCCTAGTTGCAGGTGTAGTAGGTGCTGTTCTACAGTTTATAGCTTTCTACCTCCCTGCATTTCAGGCGGGATTCTATGGTGATCCTTGGGATTTGATATTCTTCATAGTTAGTATAGCAGCTATGGCATTTCTAGGATTATTGTTAATACTCTCTATATTTGGAATT
>JAGLOH010000192.1 GCA_023139025.1 Candidatus Heimdallarchaeota archaeon
AGTAGGTATGAAAGCTATTGAACAAGGTGTTGCTCGTAAAGTCTATGAGGAAGATGAACTCTTCAAAATGGCTCAAGAGAGAATCAAGTATGCACGTGATCTTACCAAGAGTATGATGGATACTGGTTTTATCAAGCCTAAAATCTAAAACTCTTTTTTCTTTTCTTTCTTTTTATTTCCCTGCCAATAGCCTTTTTCAAAGAACTTATATTTGAATTTCGCCATAGTTTTACTAGAATGTCTGATAAGCACACAATTACTGATTTCGAGGAATTCTTCGATATCACCCCTATGTCTATTATTATTATTCAGGACATTCACAAAATTGTTTATGCTAATCGTTCTTTTTTTGATTCTACTGGTTATACCTTCGAAGATTTAGGCGATACTACCCTTACAGATCTTGTTCATGAAGATGATCGTCATATTATTCAAGAACGAATAAAGATTCTTGAATCAGGTGGGAAACCTGACAATAACATGCAAATACGCATTGTTAGTAAAGATGGTACCGTTAGCCTTTCTAGGATTATTGCTCAGGACATTACTTTCGACGGTAAGCCCTCTAGAATCTTAACAGGAATAAATATCAGTGCTCAACCACTTATCGAACAGTCTCCTGAGCTTGTTTCTTCATTACTTCAAACTCTTACTACACACAGTGAACTTGGATTTTGGGTTGATGATATTAATGATCACACCATTTTCATTAACGATAGAATGTGTGAGTATCTAGGTTATACAATTGATGAAATAAGAACTCGTTCTGTAACAGACTTCTTCCATCCTGATTCACAAGAGCTTTATTATCAGGTTTTAAAGGAAAGAACTGAAGGGAAGTTAACATCCAGCTCCTATGAGCTCATTTTAATCAACAAAGAGGGACGTCCTAATACTTATCGAGTCGTTGGTTCTTTGTTATATGATAGATTTGGAACGCCTATTGGTTCTGTTGGTTTTTTCACTAATATTGAAGCAACTAAGAAGCTTTCTCTAACTGTTTCTGTTCTTAACAAATATGCTCTTTTCTCTAGATTTAAAGACTTATCCTCTTTCTGGGAAAACGTTTTGCATGATTTATCAGATATTTATCACGCAGATGGAGGTATGGTCTTTCTAGATGGAGAGGTGCTAGCGAAACAGGGAAGCTTTGATGAAAGGTTTAATCCTCAAGATATCTTGGAAGACCTAGCTAAGAAAGGAGAAAACATCATCCATTGTCAGGAATCTTATAAGCACACTTCTGCAGAAATTAATTCAGCAGTTATCTCAGTTTTACATTTAAATCAACTTCCTGCAGGATTTATAATGTTAACTTCTACAATAGAAAATCTATTCTACCCAGAAGATCTTGATCTAATTTTAGCTTTCTGCAGTCAAATTTCTCTTAATTATGAACATCACTTCTTATATCTTCAAAGTGAGGAAGAAAGAGATTTTGTTTCTATCCTTTTGGATATACTCTCACATGATTTTCTTAATGCAAACACTTCTGTTCATGGTTATCTTGAATTGTTGGACATATATGTTGAAACAGAAGATACTGAGAAATTCAAAAGCTACATTAAAAGGAGCCTGAGTGTTGTTGAAAGAAGTGAAAGAATTCTTCAAACTGTTCAGCAGTTAACAAAAATACAAAAAGAAAGAAAAATTAGAAAGACAGTAATTATTAGACCAATTTTAGACAATGCTATTGATGTTCAAAAGTCAATGCTCTATGATAAAGAAGTTGATGTTAAAGTTACTTGTAGTAAGAATCTCAAAATAATTGCAGGAGATTTATTACAGAATGTATTTGAAAACATCATAAGTAATGGAATTAAGTACACCGATGATAAAGAAGTAAAACTAGAAATTGAATGTATAGAAATACAAGAAGAAGATGAACAATTAGTTGAAATAAAATTCATTGATTTTGGGGTGGGGATTCCTGATAAAGACAAACCGTTGTTCTTCAAAAGACTATCACGGGGAGATAACCGTTTTCAATCAGGTTCTGGTCTAGGTTTATACATGGCAAGAGTTCTCATTAATTCCTATAATGGTATCATTCGTTTTGAAAACAGGGTACAAGATGATTATACCAAAGGTTCAGCTGTAATAATAACACTTCCAAGAGGTTAAAGAAATGGCAACTATATTTATTATAGACGATGAAGAAACAATTCAATTCCTCTATAAGGAAGGATTATCTCTCGAAGGACATAAGATTATAGGAACTGCACATGATGGCTCAAAAGCTATTGAATTTATTAATAAATTGAAAAAGTATCCAGATGTTATTATCCTTGATCACAGAATGCCAATTAAAAATGGTTTAGATACTTTAAAAGAAATGAGACAGTACAAGATTATAGCAAAAACCAAAATTCTTTTTATTACAGCAGATCCAACTGTCAGAGAGGAAGCTAGTAAGCTAGGAGTTACTTCCTTTATTCAAAAACCTTTCAGCATTATAAAACTAGGTAAGATGATTAGTGATCTTGTTCAAAAATCTACCTAAGGATTTTATCTGTTAATACTACTTTTGATAAAAGAACAATATTTTTATTTCATGACTATTTGTAATAGGTGAGGAAAGATGTTACTATTAGGTCCAACAGAAGATTTAGATGAAGAGGAAGAACAGAGAGAAGGTCCTGTTGAAAAAGATTTAGGTATAATTGGACTTGGTCCTGCAGGTTTAACTGCAGCACTCTATGCATCTAGAGCGGGTTTATCAGTAGTTGAAGTAGGTCTAGATTATGGAGGACAAATGGGTTTAGCTATGGAAATAGAAAATTATCCTGGATTCGAGATGATTACAGGACTTGAACTTGCAGATAAGATGAAGGCTCAAGCTGAAAATTTTGGTACAAAAATAGTCTATGGAGAAGTTTCTGCTACAGAAAAACTAGAGGACGGCAAATTCTTTATTAAGAGTGATATGGGCGACTTTATCGTTAAAGCCCTGATTCTTGCAACTGGCGGTAGGCACAGAGAACTAGGAGTACCTGGGGAGAAAGAGTTTATTGGTAAAGGTGTTTCTTACTGTGCTACATGTGATGCAGCTTTCTTTAAAGAAAAAACTGTCATTGTAGTAGGATCAGGAGACGCTGCAGCTACAGGAACATTAGCTCTAAGTGATGTTGGAGCTAAGATGACTTATTGGGTTTCAAGATCAGATTATCTCAAATGTGAAAAAATCTATATTGACAGAGCAAAAGAACGTAGTAATATAGCTATTCTTTACAAAAAGCAAGTCACTGAAATTAAAGGCACTAACACAGTAGAAGAGGTTCTCTTTAGTGATGGAACTTCTCTGAAAGTTGATGGTATTTTCGCTGAAATTGGAGCCATCCCAAACATCGAACTAGCAGAATCTCTAGAGTGTGAAATCGATGGGGGTTTAATCAAGATTGATGATGGTTGTCGCACGAACATTGCAGGAGTGTTTTCTGCTGGTGATGTGACAAGTAAAATAGTTAATCCACTTATGAGGCAGATTACTACATCAACAGGTTTAGGTACAATTGCAGCTCTTAGTGCTGCAGAATATCTACAAGGATTGAAAACCAAACAATATTAGTTTAAAAAAAGATAAGAAAAGTAAATTTTCTATACTTTTTTCTCTCTTCGGAACTAATATTTTAAAAAAATGAAGAGAAGTATTATAACTCCTTCAGAGTCATACCTCGCTTTTCAAACATTTCTAGAAGCCCGTCAAATAATTGTACTTGAAAATGTAATGCTACTGGATGTTTAATATTTATCAAAACACTACTAAAATCATCAATCGGTGGAAGTAACATATTCATAGAGGAACAGGATTTCTTCTCAAAATCAACATCTGTATAAAACATTGTTGGCCTTTTTGCTAATAATCCACTGAAACCCTCTGTACTCATCAACTTCTTGATTGGAGGGATTCTGAAAAAATTCTCATTTGTTGTAAGTTGCAATATTTCAATTCTAGGATTTTCTTTTTGTAAATCATTAAACAAACGAAAAATAAGCTCTTCATCAATTCCGTTTACTGTTACAATTATGATATTCTTCTGTACTTTATCCACGACTGTTTTTAATCCAGCAAAAACAGTTTTCTTACCCTCATAATAAGAGAATAAATCCTCAACTTGTCTTTCTTTTTCCTTTTCCTTAACAACTTTAAAGTAGTTATTAGCTGCTTTGATTTTTGCTAAAATTTCATTTTCAAGTGTTTCCATCACAATTTCATATGGTACAGCTGTAAAAGTATCGGGTGTTCCTTCTTTCTCTTGTCTTGTTACAAAAGTACGTTTGACTAAGCCTTTCAAATAACCATATACTTTTGGTTGTAAAACACCTGCTTCACTTGCTATCGTAGAAGCATGTGTAGGACCTTCACCTACTAACCAAGTGTAAATCTTAGCTTCTCCTAAAGACAATTCTAAACTTGTTAAAGCTTTAATTGCTTTTTCTCTAGAGAATGAAGAGGAGGTATTTTTATTCATAAATTAACCTCAATCTCTCATCCTATTTCTAACAGAAAGTACTGCTAGAACAAAGAAAATTAAACACATGCCAGCAACCACTAGAAAATCTACCCATAGTTCCTTGAAACCCCATCCTTTTAACATAATTCCTTCAAATAGATTAATTCCATATGTCAAAGGTACTATATATGAAATAGGCTGGAGCCAAACAGGAAGACCAACGATTGGGATT
>JAGLOH010000193.1 GCA_023139025.1 Candidatus Heimdallarchaeota archaeon
GAAGTTGGCCTAAATTAAAGTCAAATGCTATAAATAAAGCTACAAGATTCATCTTTGAAGCTAATAGAAAACTGAAAATTCCAAAACGTAAACCTCCAATTACAAAAATTCAACAGTTAAAGTATATGCTAAAGCGTGTTAATTATTCCGATTTAAAGAAAATTAGAGCATATACAGGAGAAAAAAATCCATTGGATAAGGATAAAAGGGATTCAAGTATTCTCTACCGAACAACATTCAGTTTTACTGAAATTAATGCAGGAATTAAAACAAATGTTATTCCAGATACTTGTGAACTTTCTGCTGATTTCAGGGCTATGCCCGGTTTAACAACCCAAGAACTGTTTGATGCTATAGTTAAATTCTGCTCCAAATTAAAATATCGTATAGAATTACCAGAGGGTTACAATAATCTTCAACATGAAAAATCTAAGTTCAAAGATGAACCAACTGATGTGACTCTTTCAATAATAACTGTTGGTGAAGGTTCTGCAACAGATCCTAATACAGAGTTTGGAAAAATAATTCAGAACTCATTTGAAGCAGTTTATGAGACAAGTCCTTTGTTTCATTTTAACACAGGTTTTTCTGATGGAGGTAATATGAGGGAAGCTGGAATGAAAGATATCTTTGTATTTGGTCCTGGAGGAAGAAATGCTCATAATGCTAACGAATATACAGATTTGAGTACTTTAAAAGATGTAACTAAATTGTATTTACTTATAGCCTATAGATATCTAAATTCCTAGTTTGTACTTTTTGTTCTTAGTTTTCTTCTCAAAATAAGATTAACAAGGAGACCCACTAGAAATAGAGAACTAATAGTAATAGAGAGATAAACTGATGTAGGTAAATCAGTGTTTCTCCAATCTTTATTTTGATTAAGAGTGTAATAGGTTTTCATAAAAGATTCCAATGTTAGACCAGTTATTAACAAACTTTCTATATCGATGTTGCTCAAGTCATCAGAATGAGTGTGATGGTAAGCCCAATCACCTTCTACAAAATCGATAATTAGATCAATTACAGATATTCCAAAATTATCAAAAGCCACATGGTCATCTGTGATAGCCATCACCTTAGGTCTGCTTGGGAATGCCTCATAGTATCCAAGTTTTACACCTTCATCAAAGATACTATCATGTAATGCTTCGTCTGATCGTGACTCTTTGATAAATTGAAGGTTACTTCCACCGACCATGTCTAGAAGTATGAAACATTCAAACATTTCTACTGATGAATTATAATAATTGTCTATTTCATTAACAAATGCTAACGAACCTTCTGACCAATACCATCCTTCCAACCCGTACATTCCTCTCGAATAACCTTGATCTTCTGCATCAATAAAGAGGAACCAAACCTGACAATCTAATTCATCTTTGTAAGCATATAATACTCTAGCTAATTCCAATAATACTGCTACACCTGACCCACCATCATTTGCTCCAGGAATTGGTGAACTTTGATTTTCAGTATCCTTCTCTGCAACATTTCGTGAATCCCAATGAGCCCCAAAAATAACAATATTCTCTTTTGTTGGATTAATTTTCCCCAATATGTTTTGGCAATGATAACTTGGTTCGCTGTATTTTTGTATTGTGAAGTTGTGAGTCATTATATTGTCTGTAATATCAACAAGCTCATCCCTTATCCAATCAGCACACTCAACGTGTGAGAGAGTTCCTGGAACTCTAGGACCAAAATTTAATTGTGTTTCAATAAAATTGTAAGCAGTCGTTTCATTAAAGAAAAACGTTTTTGCAGCAGAAATTCCAAACCAGCTATCATTACTACTCAATTCATAATTAGATTGTGAAATGAAACCCTCCATGTTCAATCCAAGAACGACAACAAATATAAGCAAAACACTAAGAATCTTCTTGGATTTGGATTTCATAATCACTTAAGAAGAATAACAATTTATTAACTTTTTACATATTAGTATTAATGCTAACCAATCTATTACGATGAAATCTTTATATATTTCTAGAAGTTAAGAGAAAAATATTCAACAATCACGTAATGGAGCTAATCTTTTGAAAAACACAGATCATGAAGAATACGTAATTGAACAATTTACAATTGAGAAAGAGAAATTTGGTGAGTTTTCTAAGCTAATAACTCAAGTTTTCACAAATGATGAAAATGCATTAGTAGAAGGGGCATCTATTGCATTTTCAGAGGAAACGTTCAACATAATGTATGGAGCTCCTTCCATTGATAATGAGCTTTTCATCAGAGCTATCCACAAACCAACAGGACATCTAGTAGGTTTCTTAGGCTCTATTCCTCGAAATCTTTCTATTATGGGTAAGGTTTACAAATTTGCAATCCCTTCATGGTTATGTGTTCATTCTCAACATCAGAAAAAAGGCTTAGCTAAAGGTATGGGGAAGAAGTTATTTGAAATTGGCCTAGCCAAAGATTATGACGGGGGATTTTCTCTTCATGAACCTGAGCAACACGGAATAGATGTTTCTACTTCTGTATCCAGAGAGAATGAAATTCCCTTCCAAAGAGTAGTTACACTAACTAAATTTGTAATCAAAGCTTTTGATGTAGAAAAAGTTGCTACAGTAGTTAAACTAAGATGGTACGAAAAGCTAGTATTCAAATTTTTTGAGAAGATCAAAACTATCAACTCTGACCAAATCAGACAATATCAGGAGAAAGATATACCAGAAATGTTTAAGATCATTCAAGAGCAAGTGAAGCGAAATCAATTAGCGATAGTACCAGAGCTGGAGGATCTCAAATGGATGCTCAAGAATCCTAATGTTAATTGCGTTGTTCACGAAGATAATGAAGGTAAAACCAAAGGATTTATGCTAGCTTGGGAATTTTATCTTGCTGGTTTTAGAAACAAAATTCCTTTTGGATGGTTAGATATGGTTCATATACATAGGTTGAACACAGAAGAAGCTAGTAATTTAGCTAATTATTTAAGTCAAACATCCAAAGAACGTGGATGGATGGGATTGCAGACTCCATATATTCCTTATTTTGATATGAAACCTTTGAAAAAGGCTAAATTCTTCTTCTTCAGTAAAAAAATCAACTTAGACCTATTCAATTTGAATAATGTACCAATTCCCGAAAAGGTTGAATCTTTTTATTTTGATTGGAGATAATTAAAACTAAATCAGAGAAAAACTACTTTTTCTCCATTTTACTGCTTTTAATTTAAAAAACGCATAAATTCCCACCAAAAGTTTATATATATTTCATAATATCATAATATTGATATGTCTATGACTCCGCGCATTGGTGAAAAAAGAAATGTGTCAGTATTATTGCTTTTTATGCCAAGTAAATGGGGAGAAGTAGAAAAATTTTGTCAACCTTTAGGTATACTTACACTTGGAGCTATTCTTAAAAATGCTGGAATATGGGTTCAAGTGATTGATCTATCTGCAGAAGGATGGTCCAAGAAACAATTGATCAAAAAGATGTGTAATCATAATTTCACTCATGTAGGAATTACTCTTTTAACACCTACAAGAAAAATAGGATATGAAATTTTCAAAACATGCAAAATTCTAAATCCTGACATTACTACAATAGCAGGAGGACCACATGTTACATTTGTCAAAGAAGATATTTTCAAGGAAAGTGGAGATATTGACATTGCAGTTTCTGGAGAAGCAGAGCTTGAAATCGTTGAAATTATTATGAACCCTACTAAGAGATTCTATGACTTAGGTTATGTCAAAGATATTGATAACTTACCCATTCCAGATCGAACTTTTGTACGACACATCAAATATAACAAAATGTCTGGAATTTCAATAGGTGATTCTGCGAGTATGAAATGGATTAGAGGGTGTCAATGGAGAAAATGTACTTTCTGTAGTAGAAGCGAGATCACTATGGCTCACCGTAGAAGAAGTCCAGAGAAGATTATTGAAGAAATAGATATTCTTCAAAATAAAATGAAATACAAGAATCTCATTGTGGTAGATGATAGTCTAAGAATAAATTGCGAATATACAAAAAGAATTCTAAAATTGAAAATTGATAAGAAACTTGACATCCCATTTTGGGCTCTAGCTAGAGCAGATCATATTGATGAAGAGGGAGCTGCTTTGCTAAAAGAAGCAAATTGTGTTGGGATTCTCTTAGGAATTGAATCAATTGTTCCTAGAATTATTGACAGATATAAGAAAACAAATGAGCCACCAGAACAATGGCATAATATTATTGAAAAATCATTTAAGATATTAAATAAACATAATATCATCTCAATAGGGTCTCTCATTATAGGAGGTCCTGATGAGACTAAAGAAGAGATTCTAGAAACAGTTGAATTTTGTAAAAACTCAAATCTAGATGTAGCTGAAGCCTTTCCTTTTCAGTTTATCATTGGTTCAAAGCTGTGGAGTGAAGCAATTTCAGAGAACAAAATCAGCTCTTCTCAATATTATTCTTACAATGATCGTAGTTTTGGTACAACTAGTTTCACCACACAAGAACTATTCAAGATGGCTAAATATGCAGAAAAAAGAATTAATTCACCTCTTTTGAATCCAGGAAGAATTCTTCGCTTATTCAAAAAACTGGTTAAAAATAGACAATGGAGGATGTTAATATATAACTTAATCAAATTACCATTGGTTCTAAAAAGTGTTTTCTTTAATCATCCTTATGAATTGATTCCTGAAGATTTGCACGGATAGAGCTA
>JAGLOH010000194.1 GCA_023139025.1 Candidatus Heimdallarchaeota archaeon
TCCTTTTGTTATTGTCTCTTTTTCTATTCCGTTAGAGCAGGGGACGAACATAATCCGTTTCTGTTTCTGTGTTAACCTAGGTGTAGATGAGATATGGTTTACTAATATAGCTTTGTTTGGAGAACTCCAACTTCTCGAAGACGAAATTCCAGAAGAATCTTTTGATTGGTTTTCTTGTAATGGCCCTTCAGTAGATCATTCCTTTAATTTATCATCACTAAAACCCTTTTCAAACATTAATGAGCAGAATTTGTTCATTTCGTTATATTATGATTATATGGGCGCAGCAATCTTACCTATTTTAAATTATCAAATTCTTTTGGATTCAGAGGTTATCTACTCAGGAACTATTCATTTCAGCTATCCTGAAATTGTTATTGATACCTACACTGTGAATTATTCCTCTAATCTTGCTCTTCGTGTCTATGGAACAGCGACGGGAGAGGGTATTTTTTACCTACTCAACACCTGTACTATTGAAATAGAACCCGTTCCTATACTTGATGAAAATAGTACTCTAGAGAAAACCGTAGTTTCCTCAAAAACTTACGAAACACCTACTTTCGGAGATTTACAAGTCAAATTAATAGATGTTTTCTATTTTGATTCTCCTTCAGCTACTTTCAATCTTTCTTTCTCCATAAATCTATTCAATGAGTTTTACTCCCCTGTTGATCAACTCATTTTGCGAATTAAGATAAATAGTAATCAGGTTTTCTATCAATCGCTTAGAGATAAACAAACGCTCAATGATGAAGTAATTATAGAAATTAACAAAGGTTATCAAAAAATAGAGATAATATTATCAATCTTTGGTGAAGGTTTAGCAGTTACAATCGAAAATCTTAGCTACATTCTTGCAGCTGCTTCAGAAGAGGATATCACAACTACGAACCCCTTCAATCTTCCTAATCCAAGCAGTGACTCAAAACCCATCAACCCTTCAGTACCAACTCTGATGAGTATTAGTCTCCTTCTAGATGTAATAGCATTAATTGTTCTAGTAAGACATTTAGATAAGAAAAACAAAGAAACAAACAGGAATGCTCAAGTAAAACTTGATGATGAAGAATACGAACTTCAATTCAATGGAGGATATATTAAAACAGAGCGTTTCTTCAATTTCAGTATTTTAGGTAACATGAGAAAAGTATTACTGGGGTTAGCAGCTGTTTTCGTAATCCTGAAGAACGTGGGATTCTTTCTGATTCTTGGGAGGTTAATTTCAATAGCTAATAGTGATAATACTGGGTTTGAATTTGTTATCTTGGGTAAAATCTCGTTCAATGTCTTTACAACCATACTCTTTGCTTCTACTTTCTTTTGGTTTTCAGTAGTGGTCAACTCTTCTACTAATACCTTTTACAAGGATCTTCATAGTAAAAACAGGTTCATTTTCAGACTTGCAAAATATATTTTCTTTGTGTCTGGATGGATTTTATTCCGCTATCTGAATAAGAATTACGCAGGAAAGCTATTTCCATGGTCAATTATTATTTCCGGATTATTTTTCATACTGTTTATTGGATATATGAGATTTGGAAAGCAAAAAAAGGAACAAAGCGAAACTTCACTTGCAGAGTTTTTCACAAATCAAGGAGTAGTACTCAGAAAAATTAAGCAGAGTAAACTACTAGAAAATCCTAAGAAAGAGGTAAAAATCACTGTAGAAAGAAACACTAGTACCAATATTATGAAGCAAGATGACGAATTGTTCTGTTACTTCTGTAATGCTTTACTTGAAAGAGTTGAAGATGGAGGACCTCTTATTTGTTTAAACTGTGGAAAGAAAACAAGAAAGTGCGAGATATGTATGATGTATATGGTGGCAAAAGAAGAGCTAGTACAGATAATAGATTGTGGGCATGTATTTCATAAGGATCATCTAATCGAATGGATGAAAATCAAGAGAATATGCCCAATTTGTAAACAAGCAATTAGAGTAGATTCAATAAAAGAATTCTACAACTGGTAATAAATTCTTGAGCTTTCTATTTTAATTCTTTAAACAGATTGAAAAATTCTTCAAATCCTTTTTTTGCACCTTCAAATAAACTATAAAGATTAATTAGTTCACGAACTTTTTCTTTTTTCTTCTTTCCATTTTTATTCTTTACAGTTTTATCATATTGGAATGGTGTTTCAAAACTATATCCATAAACTTTCTTTCCCTCTCCTCTAATTGAGACCAATTTTGAGCCTAAATGGCTTTTTATTACCAATTCATGATGTGCAACACCGTGTCTTATCCATCTAAAAATATCAAGCTCTTTAGATAAATTCTTAGATATTATTTTTTCTTTCTTTGCAAGTTTTATCAGATTGTTGAAAATTAGTATTCTCGGATTAGTAATATTAACTATTGTCATTTTTCCAGTTCTACTATTTTCAATCATTTCAGAGCTTTTGGGGTATTCATCTCTTATAATCTCCAAATCTATGTTCTTAAAGAGCAATGCTGTTAACGCGGTTTCCATTATCATAATTGCTCCCCTGCAGGTTCCATTTACGAAACATTTTTTTGCTTCTTGATACAAAGATCTACATTCCAAGGGTAACAATTTTAACTCAAAACAGTTGTCAATCTCTAAACTGGAAAGCCACAAAAGTCTATCTTGTTTGTTCTTAATACTCTGTTTTTCTTTGTTAGTAAAATCTTCTAATATTTGAGTAAATTCTTCTTTCCACTCCATCATAGTATAATTTTAATTTTTCAGCAATTAAATTTTACCTAATTTATTGTTTTTCTTAGTTTATAAATGAAAGTACATATAATATTCTTAGTTACACTATGTCCTCTCAAACAAAGCAAACATTAGTCACTCGCACTTATCAAATGGGTGTTAGGTTTGAAGGCACTAGAGAGAAACGTAGAGAAGATGAAAAAGAAGCTAACCAACGAATAAAAGGTTTGCAAGTTCAACAAGAAGATATTATTTTTGATAAGAAAGCTATCAATGCAGCAATGGTATTAGCAAGAACAAATCCTAATTTGAGTGCAAAGATGGGTGCTTCTTCTATTTCAAAGATTACTAGAAATTCTAGAAATATCACTCAGAGTGCATATTACTGGCTCTTTGTTGCAGCTAAGGGAACGGTTGATAGAGAGAAGAAGGTCGAGGATTTCTTTGATCAACTTCTCCAACGACCTGAACAAGCTGTTGAATGGATGATTTTTGGTCGAAGTCCAAGAATGGAAAAGTATCTCTATAAGAGGTGGGAAGTTAGGAGACTTTATGTCATCAATCTGATAAACAGAACAAGAAGACAGATAGACAAATACTGCCCTCCTGAATTAAAATTCAACACTAAACTCCCTCTTTTAACACAAAAAGAAATAGAACGAGCCATTATCAGCTATTACAAGAAACTATGCAAAGAACTAACCTCCTCTCAGCAGGGTAGGTCTCTTAAAGACTTCCTCGAAAACGTGAGATTGTTAGCAGCAAATGTTACAACTGTCGCTCCAATGCTCACTTCATGGAATAATGTTGAACATCCTTCTCGTTGGAAAAGTATGAAAGAACTAAACAGAAGAATCGCAGAAGTGGTAGGTAAACCAAGGAGAATGTTTTTCTCAGCTTTGAGGACCATAGTCGTCTTCGCACTCTTTCCGCAAATAGGAATGACTGTCAAAGGAATAATTGAGAAAACACATCCAGAAAAAGTTGTCAATCCACCATATAGGAGAAAGAAGAAAGGAAGAGCACCAATCATATTGTTAACTAACGAAAGACATCTAGTTATGAGACCAGGGGATTCTGAGCACATGACTTTTCTAGCAAGAGCAGACGGAGAATTTGAAATAGGATTCTTGTTGAAAAATCATCCAAGAATAACAGCAAAACTGGTGTTTTCAAAAAAAGTTAGAGGATATTTACTTAATGGAGCAAGGATAAGAGTCATCTATATCCGTTATAGTTCAGCACCAAGTTACAAAGTCAGAGTATCTGCCAATCTCGAAGGACCAGAAGAAGTTTTCATCAGTACAAAACTTACAGACGAATTTGCTAAGAAAATCAAAGTTACTAAATCAGAGTATATAGGAGTAGATGTCAATCGTATTGGAAAACACATGCTAGCTCTTTCGAATGATGTTAAAATTCCTAAAGAACTTCTGACTTTAACAGAGCGATATTACAAACTAACAAAGACGAAGATACCAGAATTGAGCTATAGTTTAACAAACAAGGGAAAGAAGAGAGATTATCAAAGTTACATTAAAACAAGAGGGGAACTTTCAAGAGTTACTCAGCGAAAATTCAGAATTCTAAAAGAGATAAAGAATACTTTGCCACATTTCCTAGCAGCTGTAATGGTAAAGGCAAAGTGTAAAGTGCTACTCCAGGAAGATCTGGAAATAGATCTAAGAGGGAAAAAAGGTGCACTAGGAAAAGCAATAAGGACAATGCCAAGGGGGAGTAACATATTCGAAAAAGCGGTTTTGATTGCCTCCATCATTTTAGGATACAAAATAAAACTAATACTAGTTGATTCAAGAGGAACAAGCAGATATCATAATGGATGCAGAGGAACAATAGATAGAACGCTAAAAAGATATGATAGAGCTAGATGTAAGAAATGTGGAAAAATAGTAGATACTCATGTGAATGCTGCAATGAATGTAAGAGATAAAGGAATAGAAGTATTGCAATCAGATAACCACTCCTCTCCGCATGTG
>JAGLOH010000195.1 GCA_023139025.1 Candidatus Heimdallarchaeota archaeon
CAACATTGACATTATACCCCTTTCCTTCTACAACACCTATCTCAGTAGGAAAACCAGTTCCTGGATAGGAGTAGTTAGGATGAGCGTGCAAAGAGAGGTAAAAAACATCTTTGCGATGATAGAAGATATGAGAGGTTCCATTCCCAAAATGATGGTCGATGTCAATAATTGCTACGCGATTATAACCCTTGTATTGAATTAACCATTCTGCAGCTATTGCCACATTATTGAAATAACAGAAACCTCCTGCTGAATTATACTCAGCATGATGACCAGGTGGACGAACAACTGCGAAACTTCTCTGAGCTTTATTTTGATCAACTAAATCTACAGCTTGTTTAGTTGCACCAGCTGATAACTTTGCAATATCAAAAGTATGCTCATTGATAGTTGTGTCAATTGTAATCATACCTCCTCCAGCTTGAGAAATAGCTCGAATCTTAGCAATATGATCTGGGACATGAACAGACAGAATATTTTCCTCCTCTATTGGTTCAGGATCAAACAATTCAATGGAATACTTAGATTCTTCTTTTATCTTCTTTACTGATTTCATGATCTCATCTAACCTAAGAGGAGATTCTGGATGAGCTCTGTCCATATCGTGCTTTTTGAATAAATCTGAATATATTACTGCTAAATCGAGCATCTAGTTTTTGTATACATCAGCTATAAATTAAGATTTTTGTATGACAAACAAGACAAATTTATCCGAGATATTCATCCGCATATTTTATATATCATTAACAGAGTTGAAGTGATGTTCCAAAAATGTCCTTTGCTGAATTCTTATTAGATGTTGGCTTAGCTTTTCTATTCGCAGCTCCCATAATGATTTCCAATGCCGCTCCCGCTGTACTTGGCGGTGGTTTTCCAGTTGATTTTTACAAGAATTTCTTCGATGGAAAGAGAATTTTGGGTGATCATAAAACAATACAGGGGTTAATAACTGGAATATTATGTGGTTTGTTTGCTAGTATTGCAGTCTTCTATCTAGCACATGATCTTATGGTTCTAAGATATGGAACATTAGGGTTACAGTACCCCATGTGGATAGGACTATTGATGGGTTGGGGGAGTAACTTTGGAGACATGTTCGGTTCTTTTATTAAAAGACGGATAAACATTCAATCTGGCGGGAGTTTTCCTGTATTTGACCAATTTGGATATATTCTATTTGGTTTGCTTTGGAGTTGGCCTATCTTCAAAGTTATGCCTTGGCAATTCATTGTGACAATATTGATTATTGCTCCACTTCTTCATTTGGGATCAAACGTTCTAGCCTATAAACTAGGAGCAAAAGAGGTTCCTTGGTAATTAGATTTCTCTTATTGGTAACCATTAATTAAAATTTATATATATTTTAAGGAAGCTATTAATATAAATTGGCAAGTAGTTTCAAATGAGCTCCAGTTCAATAAATCAAGAGTGTACGTTAACCTGTCGATCCTTTTTTTGTAGTAACAAAATGCTGAGAATTGTTAAAAAGAACGGGCAGAAAACCTTCTTTTGCGCTATGGATGATGATTCTGAATGTTTAGGATACATGTGTAGATATGCTGAATGTCGAGAAAGAAAAATGGGTGATTCTGGATTGTGTCTCAAACCAATGAAAACTCAACACAGAAGTCAACCATAAAAACTTAAACGGGACCAATATTCTGAGTATGATTATATAGCTCCAAAGGACTTAGATGATAAACTTAGAAAGAAACTATCTAAAAATTATAAATATGATGGATAACAGCAGTAGATTTTAATATCTGAAAAATCACATATTTGAATAGAATAATTGAGATGAATTTTATGTTTACACCAAGTTCCAGCACAGGAGAAAAGAAATTATTTACTTTTGGTATTCCCACTCTAGATGAAATCCTAGGTGGTGGAATTCCTGCGGGTTCTAATGTTCTTATTGAAGACGAAATAGGAGCAGAAGCAGATCCTTTTGTTCTTAACTTTTTGTCAGAAGGTCTAAGATCAGGCGAGTATGGGTATATTTTTTCAACAGAACATCCATATGAATATTACAATGAGATCATGACAGGAATAGGTGTAAATCCTGATATGTTAGATGCTACTGGAAGATTAAAATTTATAGATGCTTTTAGTAACCCATTTGGTTATACAGATATCAAAACTAGCCACGAATATGCTGTTAATGATTTAGGTAAACCAAGAGAGATAAACGAGACTATAAGAAGATCGTTTTTGCATGTGCAGAATCAAAATGTGTTAAAGCGAGGAATAGTTGTTTCCTTATCTTCGATTATTTATGCAGCTGATGAAAGTAAAAACGTCATATTTTCATTCTTGCAAAACAGGTTGGCAGCGAATAAAAAGGAAGGATCAGTGACTGTCTTTACTCTACATTATGATGCTCATGATCCTCTCCTAGTACGAGCAATTGAACATAATTGCGATGTTACAATCAGAGTTTCCAAATCAAGAACTAAGGCAGATAGACCAATTACAGAGGTTAAAGTGATTAATGTTAAAGGTAAACCTGAATTAGCTGGAGAACCAATTTTATTCGAGTTTATTAGTGGTAAAATACTACCCTATTATGAAGAAGAAGAGACGTTCTAAAACAGTTGAAATTCATCTCTAATCTTTTTTGCAACAAATTCAGCTGTTAAATGAGTATTGTTTATTTTGAGATAATTTTCATTGTAATAAAAATTTCCACTTGTATTCATGACATACTTCTTTTCCATCTCAAGTAATCTCTTCTCTGATAATTTAATGTCTTGTTTAGATGTTTTTTCAGCTAATCTATCTATAGTTTTGTTTCTTCGTAATCTTTCCTCTAATTCGCAGAACAGCTCTACAAAATAAATCTCTCTTCCTTGTTCTTTGAAAATATCGCAATATTTGTCAACAACTGCTTTATCCTTTTCGTCATCAACAGCCCAAACATAAGTAAAAATTAGTCAAGGTAAGTTACTCAAAGCAACTTCTTCAATTATTCTTCGTCGAAATTCACTATTTAATCTGGAAAAGTGAGGAGAATCAAATTCAAAAAATTGAAGGAATAGTTCAATAGAGATATGGTTATGGAGAAGCTTAAAACCCGTTAACTCTGCTAGTTTTCTTCCTACAGTCATTTTTCCAGAAGCTGGGGGGCCAAAAATAATGATTAAACTCACAAGAACACGACTATTTGGGCTATTAAGTACCTTTTGTAAAAAAACTACTAGCTACAACTTTCGGTAGATTTAAGTAAGAACTTCAGCGTGTTAATTCAGAGATGACAGTGACATTTGACTATCTGTTCAAGACAATAATTGTCGGATCTCCAGGAGTGGGAAAAACTTCGATTACGCTAAGGTTTGCCACAGGAACTTTTAGAGAAAGATATTTACCAACAATAGGTGTAGAATTTTCTGTAAAAGATATTGAGGTCCAAGGAAAACAAGTAAAACTGCAAACATGGGATACAGGAAGTCATGATCGATTTTCATATGTTAGACCACTCTACTATAAAGGGAGTTATGGTGTTTTAGTTGTTTTTGACATTGCAAGTAAAGAATCTTTTGAAAATCTTGATAAATGGTTTGAAGAAGTCTATTCAAATTGCGAAGAGATCATCCCTGCTATTTTGATAGGTAATAAAGCAGATATTGAAGCAGATCGTCAAGTTAGCAAAGAAGATGCTTTAGAATATGCTGAGAAGAAAAGAGCGTTTTATGAACTGCATGAAATTCCCTACTTTGAGGTCTCTGCTAAATCTGGTCAAAATATTAATGATATATATTATCGGCTTACTGATATGATGATTGAAAAATCTATTGAAGCAGAAAAGTAACTTTAACATCCATTTGATTGATTGTAAGATTTTTAGCTTCCAATTTCATGAGATTATCTTTGTTTAATTATTGTTATTATTTGTCTGTAAAACAAAACAGTCTTTATATAAATGCCAAAGCAATGGCTGTTTTATGATACTGACCGGATGGATACATATCATAAACTTTAATTTACACGTATTTTTCGTCCAGTATAGAAGATATGTTTCTTGTTTAAAGGGTGAAAATTTTGGCTGAAATCATTGATGTAAGAATAAATGGTCGAGGTGGACAAGGAGCAGTTACTGCATCCAGATTACTAGCTGAAGCAGCAATCTTAGAAGGACAATATGTGCATGCTTTTCCAAATTTTGGTCCAGAAAGAGCTGGAGCTCCAGTAACATCTTTTGCTCGAATTTCACCAGAACCTTTTTACGAAAAAACCGAGGTCTATGAACCTCATATTGTGGTTGTCATAGATCCAACATTATTGGATGATGTTCCTGTAGTTGAAGGATTAAGAGATGGGGGGACAATTGTAGTGAATTATGATGGAGAAAAAGATTCACTTGTTAAATATTTTGAGGGAGTTCATGCAAACATCTACAAGGTAGCAGGATCAATAATTGCAACAGAGGAAATAGGGAGAAATATTCCTAATTTGGTGATGCTAGGAGCGTTAATCAAAGTTACAAAATTAGTAAAAATAGAGAGTTTAACAAAAGTTACTCTAAACAGATTTAAAGGTGTTTTGGGAGAGAAAAATGTTGTTGCTATTAATCGAGCATTCGAAGAGGTGGAATAATGACAAAAGAAGCTCCAGACGAATTTACTAGATGGACTAAAGAAAAATGGGGATCATCCCAACTCCCAATGGGGGGAACAGT
>JAGLOH010000196.1 GCA_023139025.1 Candidatus Heimdallarchaeota archaeon
AACCCTGGGTAAAACACATGAGAGTTGTTTTAGCCAATGGTGATGTTCTTGATATGACTAGAGGACAATGCAATGCTGAAAATGGTAAATTCATTATAGAGACAAGTGATCAAAAACTAGAAGTCACCATCCCAACTTACCAAATGCCAAAAGCAAAAAATGCAGCTGGTTTCTATTCTAAACCTGGTATGGATGTAATTGAGCTTTTCATAGGTACAGAAGGGATGCTAGGTTTTATAACAGAAGTTGATCTTTGGATAGTTCCAACTGTAGAAGGATTGCCAAATGTAATGTTCTTCACTTCAGAAGACGATGCAATTTCTTTTGTTGAGAAACTTAGAGCTGATGATGAGTTAATTGTTGAATACATGGAATACTTCGATGAACACTCATTTAATCTCTTGAAAAGTAAAAAGGACACAAATCCCGCATTAGCTAATCTTCAAACAATACCTCCTGAAATTAAAACTGCAATCTTCTTTGAAGTTGTTTATAGTGAAGAAACTCTTGAGGATATAATTGTAAAACTAGATGAAATCGCTAGTGAATGTAATTCTTCAATTGATTCATGCTGGTCAGCATTTGATGAAGTTGAACGAGAAAATCTTAAAGTTATGCGACATGCAGTTCCAGAAACTGTCAATGCTATAATAGCTAAGAGAAAAAGCGAGCATCCCGCGATTCACAAACTGGGAACTGATATGTCTGTTGAGCATGAGCATTTCAGAGAAATGATGAATATCTATAGAGAATCTCTAGAAGATCACAACCTTGAAAGTGCTACATGGGGCCATATAGGTGATTCTCATGTTCATGTGAATATTCTACCTAGAAATCTAGAGGAACTAGAATTAGGTAAGAAACTTTACAAAAAATTTGCTCAAAAAGCTGTTGAATTTGGTGGTTCAGTTTCTGCTGAACATGGTATTGGTAAAATCAAAGCTGAATATTTGATAGTGATGTATGGTGAAGATGGAGTTAATCAAATGCGTGATGTTAAAAACGTCTTGGATCCTCAAGACCTATTCAATAAAGGTAACATGTTTGTTTAACAAGGAAGCTTTCAATCTTCCTTCACACTTTTTATTTTTCTATTTCTTTCTTTAGAAGAATCAAAGCTTCTTTAGTTGCTTTTTCTTTAAAATCCTGTCTTGTTTCTGCTTGTAGAAATATTTCTTTACTGTTAATTCCCTTCTTAGAAGAAATCCCAATTACTAATTTTCCAGTTTTCTCTGTTGCTTGCTTATCTCCTGGTGGTGCAATCCCCGTTGTTGATAATCCTATTGATGTTCCAAAGATTCTTCTAACCGCATCAGCCATCGCTTCAGCGGTTTCTCTAGAGTAGATCCCTTGATGCTCTAAAATCTCCAAATCGATTCTGAGGTCACGAATTTTTGAAGCTTTACTATAAGTTACAAATCCTCCTTCAAAGAAATCCGAACTCCCTTCGGTATTGGTAATATTATGCGAGATATACCCTCCGGTACATGATTCAGCTGTAGATAAAGTTAAGTTTTGATCACGTAGATTTTTACCGATTTTCTTAATTAATTCCTCTATCATTATTACACTATTCTCCTCCTAGTTCTTTTCTTTTATTATCTCATTATGGGTAAGTTGGAAATCCTGATTCCAAAAAAACGAGTTTCCTTCTCCAAACTAGAGACGAATAGATATCCTTTAGGGAAGGCATTCTCACACAATGAGAAAACTTATAAGGGCTTCTACTTGGTTAGTTTTATGGAAGAGTATACCCTTAAGATTTACGAGAAGGGTTTCGAAGAAGAACAAGCGAAAGTGGGTTATGAGGTGGCTCGTACATGGAGTTTTGCTCACCAAACTCCTCCCGAAGTACTTCGTGAAGCTTATTCCAAACCAGACTTTGATCCTGAAATGCGTCACTATTGTTTCAAGGATGGAAAAATGATTGGTTTTCTCACCTCAAAAGTCATTGAACCCAAAGAAGATGGAAGGAAACGAGCTAGTCTCGTTTTTCCCTCTATCTTAGCTGAACACAAAGAAGCTACTGATTTGCTTATTGAGAGAGCTTTTGATTTTCTTAAGAAGAAAGATGTAGAGGTTGTTGAAACATATGTTTCCGCTTTATCAGGAAATAATTATGATTTAGCTCACAAGTGGGATTTCAAGTATGTTCAAGACTCGGATAATTTAGTTTACATACTAAATGGAGTAGAAATTAAAGCTACTTTAGAGACAGTTGAAATAAGAGATTTCGATAGAGAAAAGGATTTAGAGAAATGGCTTGAATTAGTTAGAAAATATGATGAACCCTCTGAAGAAGGGATTAAGAATTTAATTAAAGAACTCGACAATGAGAGCGGGAATATAATCGCTCATCTGGTAATTGAGGTAGATGATAAAATTGTAGGTACAACAATGGTCTACAAAAATGAAATCAAGCCAAATACAGCTAATTTAGCTTTTACCTATGTAACTGAGTCAGAATATCTAAAGAATCTTGCAGTCAAGGTGAAAGAAGTTGGAAAACTGAGAAAAATTGACACATTCTTCATTTGGTTGTTCAGAGGTCGTCTAAAACTCAGGAAGTATTTTGAAGAACTTAATTTTAAATATGGTCAACCTAGTGCTTCCCTATTTGAGAAATATCTCAAATAAAATTATGAGGACTGCGATTAAATCGCTTAGTCTTGACACAAGCAAACCAAACCGGGAGGGGGTCTGTTCTCTTCTTTTTTGTTAATTAGAAACAATGTACAAATAATTATTCTTCATTTGTTTCTTCCCCTTCCTCATCTTCCTTATCCTGCCCAATTAGTTTCTTATAATCCTTAATCTTTCCTTCTTCGCTAGTCTCCTCTAAAACAAGAACATATTCTATACATCCTCTTGCCCTTTCTCTTCTTTGTATCATGTCATCGATATTTGTTGTAATATCCAAATGAATGACTACATCTGCAGCTTCAAGATTTAGACCTCTTCCTCCTAAAGGAGTAAAGATAAGTACATTTACATTTCCTTCATCAAAATTTTTGAGAACAATTCTACGAGTATCTTCCGTACTCTGCCCAGAGAGATACTTTACTTCTGGAAATCCCAGGTTGTTTAACAATCTTGCAAGATAATTCCCTAGAGCTAAATATCTGGTAAAGACTAGAACATGCGCTCCTCTGAATAGATGTTCATGGATAATGTCAATTGCTGTATAGATTTTAGGCTGCACTAAAGCTCTTGTTACTTTTTCTTCTGGATTTTCATATTTTGGTAAATCTACTCTGTATGTAATCAGTTCTTTACTGGGTTCTAGAATGTTCCTGAAGATATCTTTGTTTTCATCCATTTCAATATACTTCAGAAATTCTCCTGGAGTTGATTCTAAAAGCAATAATCTGGAATGGCTCAGTTTGAAAAGCCTTCTAAAGGCTATTATTAGATCACTTTTAGCTTCTGTATCTTTTACTTCATATTTTCCAAGCTTTGCTGGAAATTGTTTCAATCTTTCTAATCTTTCTAAAACTCCGCTATAAGACAATTTGATGATTTCCAATCGAGAAAGCTTTGGATCAAGAATCTTCTGTATTGTGTCAACTGGTTTAGTAAGCTGAGTTGAGATTTCTTTATCAATTTTGATATAATCTTCCCTTCTAATATTGTGAATTTTAGTAACTGTCTCATAAGGTGAAAGATCGAGTCTTTGCATCATCAAAGTTTCTTTTCCTAATAAACGTAAAATAGCATTTGCCTTGTGTTTATCTCTTGTACCAGTTAGTCCAAGTATAGGAAAATTATTACCCTTTTCTCTTACTTTGAATAACATCTCAAAATACTTGCTCAATCTGAATCCTGACATATCTCTAGCAAGAACATCTGTAGCTTCATCAATTACACAGATGTCAATATTCTCTAGAATGTTTATTTTCAATTTGGTTTTAATCTCAAAATAGTCGTTCATAAGGGCTGTAATGGGTGAAAATATGACAGTTGAAGCTTCATACATTTTACTCTTCTGTCTAAGACTCAATCCCTTACCAGTAGGGTCGTAGAGATAACCTAAACTTTCAATATAGCCAAATTTTTTACCCATTTCTAAAGCTTGACGACAACGTAAACCTGCAGCCTCTCGAGCTGATGTAAAGATAAACTTAGCATTTTCTTTTTGCATCTTTATTGCTAAAAAGGATAAGAGGGTGATAATTGTTTTACCTGTTCCATAGGGATAGTTTAACAGAATTGACCTATCTGGAAGGACTTCAATTATCTCACCAACTGCAGACAGCTGATAATCTCTTTTCTCAATAGTTAAGTCATCTATTTTTACATCAAATTCAGCTGGTAAGTTCATTCTATTCAAGATAAATGAACTTGACCATTTTAAAGAATTTCTAAAACCTCATTTATTCTCTTCAGCCATCTTTTTAAAGAAGTCGTTGAATTTGTCCTTAATTTCTTGAGGAATTTGATCTGCGAATTCTTCACCTTCTTTACTAACTCCATCTTTCTTCTCAAAGAACTTGCTAAATTTGTCCTTAATGTCTTTAGGAATGAAGTCTTTCTTTTCTTCATCTTTCTTCTTCTTCTTACCTGATGCACCAACAATAATGCCCAATATTACGAATAGAATAAACATTCCTATGAACAAGGTTACATAGAGAAGAGATATTGTTGTTTTATTTGATATAA
>JAGLOH010000197.1 GCA_023139025.1 Candidatus Heimdallarchaeota archaeon
ATTGGAAAATTAAATGATAAAATAAAGAAGGTTTTGATGGAACACGGGTGTGTTTCACTTACACAGGCTGCACACCTTCAGATAAACAAGCTTCCTCTAACTGAAGAAGAGATGCAAAGTGTCAGAGAACTAGTATCTATACTTCAAACCCCTATTACATTAATTGGTAAAGTTCTGAAAATGAGCAGAAAGAATATTGACCAACTAGTTGACGAAAAAATATTCACATATACTGATTTGTTAGAAATACCTCAAGAAAAATGGCCCACTAGTCTTAAGAAGTTGATATCCAAGCAGCAAACTGATCCTACATATCTGATTAAACAGTTATACGGCATCCAAAAGTTTGGTATGTCAGTAGAAGAACTAGGGTTGACCAAATCAGTTACAACTTCGATGTTACAGGCAGGAATATCTACAGTGGATCATCTTCTTTATGTGCCTGATATATATTTGACTTCCAAAGGTAAAATTAAACTCATTGATCTTCTTGAATTAAGAGACAGGTTGGGTAGAAGCGTTAGTATTTTGCCTAATTTAACAAATGAGACAATTGAATACTGTTTGAGTAATAATTATCAAATCATTGAAGACTTATTGATTTATTTCAAGGAGCATCCTAAGAAAATACGAGATGAAATTACTCCTTCCCTAAGGGCAATTAAGACAATTTCAGAAATAGGATTTGTTGAATCATTATCTGAAACTGAACAAGATCTTCAGAAAAGAGGGTATCATTCTTATACCTCTTTACTAACTTCAGCAAATTTTAAGACAGATAAAGAACTGTTTTCAAAATTTGCTCCTTATCTATTGGCTAATCTACGATTTCTAGATTTAGAATCTACTGAGTATAATAAATTGAAGCGTTCAGGTATTTTTACAATATCTAATCTATTAGTAGTCTCACCAAAAACAATTGCAACTCAAACAAAAATGAGTATATCAAAAATTACAACTGCAATAGATTCAATCATTTATGAAGAATTAAAACAAAAAATAGATGTAAAAATAGAATCAGTTGATCGTGAATTCTTTTTATTATCTGAAACTGATAAGGACTTCCTTAAGTCAATTGGAATTTATAGTATATCTGATTTGAACGAATATTCAACTTACTCTTGGTTAATTTCAGAGAATAAGCTCAAGAAGATTAAAGAAAAGATTGAAACAATATTGGAAACATCCATACTTTACTATCCAGACATTACTAAATTGACTTTTCCAGAAATTGAGAAACAATATTATTCCAAGGGAATCTTTAGTATCCAAGACCTTCTTAGTTCGGTCGATGAGGTTGAAACTGAGAAAATTATTGCTTTTCTACAGGAGTTTGCTTCAGTAGATGAGCAATTGGACACAGAATATATTACAGCTGCTCAGCTCTTTTCCGAGACAGAATTAAATACACTTTCGAAATCTATTCCTAAGAAGAATATTAAGCAGTTAAATGAGTTTCTTTCAGAATTGTATAAGAATTATGATAAGATATCAGAACCTAACAAGAAAATTCTTCGAACACTTAAACATCCCCTATCAGCCTTGTCGAAATTGACTACAAGCGATATTAAGAACCTTAACCTGAATAATAATTTCCTAATTATAGATATTCTTTTCAAATCTCAAGCTTATTGGAATGAGTTTTCAGCAAAACCAACAGGTTCTAAAGTTCTCACATTACTTTCTACATTAACATTAAGTAAAATCAAAAGCCAGATTAGAAAACGTCCAGATATTTCGTCTTTAGGCGTGTTTGATCCTGAAACAATCAAAGAAATTAGTGATTATTACCAAACTATAGATGAAATTCTTTATGCAATAGAATCAGAAGATTATGGAGTTTCTAGAACTCTAATCAATAAGGTTCAGAGGACACTTACAACACCTGTAAAACTAATTATGGTCCCTAAAATCTCTCTTAAAGTTTGGAAGAAACTTAACTCATCGAATGATACTGTAACAGATCTCTTAAAACTCTCAGACAAGGATCTTTCATCTTTCCTTTCAATTCCCCAGAGTGATATCCCTAAGATAAGGAGTTCATTTAACGTAGAGAACATGATTAGAGAACCTTCCTTAAAATCCAATATTATTTTTTCCCAACAGGAAATAGAAACGCTAAACAAGATAGGTTACAAAACATATGATCAACTAGTAACAAACCTCTACTCTGACAAAGCTATACCTAAGACAATTAAACCAAAAGTGGCTTTTATTCAAACATTCGATATCAAGCTATATGAACCTAAACTCGATGAATCATTAACAATACTTGATTTATTATTCCTCATTAATAGTACAGAAAACCTAGCCATAACCAAAAAACAGAAAGAACTAATCGAATCAACAGCAGATTTCTTTTTCTCCAGAGGGACACAATTATGTACCATTCTGAACATTGACCCCAGTGCAAAGAAATCTCATTGTCCAGAAATGTCAATTGAATATTTACTTACTCTTAAAAAATATAATGCACAAATGTTTGATGAAATTTGGCGTAAATTACATGACAAAATAAAACCAACAATTGAATCACTTTTCTCTGATTTAAATCGTTCTCCTATACTCTTAACTAAACTAACCACTGATTCTATTCATCAAATATCAACTACTAAATATAAGAAGATAAGTGATCTTCTATTGTTATCCCGAAAAGAACTATATGACCAGATTTCTGATAAAAATGTACAGCGTAATGTCCGAAACCTCTCTTTAGGTTTATTACAAGAATTATCGCAGAATATAACATCATTCCCATCTTCACTTCTTACGACAGCTGAGGTGAATACTCTCAATAATAGTAATATCAAATCAATAGAAGAAGCTTTAGTCTTTCTTGAACAGAGTAAGAAGGGTGATTCTAAGGTTCTGATTATTTGCAATAAGATAAGTAAAGTTATGGAAACTGACTTGACAGTACTTCCAAGTATAATACAGGATAAAAGAAAATCAGATGAAGTAACTAGACTGAAACTGAGTGATGTGTATGATCTTCTAACCTTCTGCAAAACTACTCAAAAAGCAGAATCTAAAGCATTATGTTCAGATATTTTACATATGCTGAAATTTGATAAGATAACTCAATCGGTGAGTAATGAACAAAGCAGATTTAGCAGCTTCTTTAGAACGACTGAATACTTGCAGTTTCTAAAAAGGAAGAAAATTAGAACTTTTGGACCCCTTATTAATTATGTTAGAAAAACATCTGCTCAAAATTTGGAGCAAGAATTCGAACAGATTCTATCAGCTTTGAGGGCACCATTATCGATATTCACACTTGATCAAACTCTCCTTAGGAAGCTAAGAGATTTGAATATTCATCAAGTATTAGATCTAATATTACCTACAGATATTAACAAACAAATCAAATCAAATCTAACTGAAAAACAACAAACATTACTGCAAACCATAATTAAGCAGCTTAATTTCATCAGTATTAATCAACTTTTATCAAGTTTATATCCTGTTTCGAAAGTTAGCTTTATTGATGAAAATTCAAGGAAACAATTAATTAGAACTGGGTATTCTACAATTTCTCATCTAAACATATCCGATGAAATTCTTACCAGTTCATCTAAAGTTAGAAGTTCAATCTTAGTAAAAATAAATCGAATACTTGATTCTCCAGTCTACTATTTGACAGATATGATTAGAGATAATCCTGGTAGCGTTTTTGCATTGTATGAGAAGGGTATTTTCAACTTGTGGGGGGTTTATGCATACAATACAAAAGATTTAGCAAAAATCATCAAAATTACTGATAGACAGGTTAAGAGTTATCTATCAACATTAACTGACCAATCAATTAAATTGGCACAAAAGGATCAAATTCCTGTAAAAGAAACATTGCCTTATTTAGAAGCATCAGCTGTGGTTTCATTACAGAATTCAGGCTTTGAATCACTCCAAGAAATAATGTTTCCCTCCGAAGACAAAAAGAAATCACCTATTTTGAAATTACAACAAGTATCTGATTTGAAGAAACATCTGAATAAGACAATCAACGAAATCGATGTTGATACTGAAGTTGTTAAACAGATTAGACAATTAGGCATAACAACCTTTAGGGAATTTGCAGTATACCCATCATCAACTCTTGATGGAAAAACCAACCTTAGTTATATTGCTATTAAGAGAATCAAAAGTAAACTGCCCTTGAAAAAAATAAAGACAATAAAAGCTAAGACTGCTACAAAACCACCTGCTAAGAAACCTACTAAAAAAGCTCCTACTAAGAAATCTGCTACAGCCAAACCTGTTGTAAAACCAATTCCCAAAACTACAACTATGAAACCCCCAGCTTCAAAAATGGCACCCAAAAAAGCACCAACTAAGGCTTCCACAAAACAAACTACCTTATTAGATTTAGCTAGACCTGGGCAGAAGAAAACGTCTTCAAAGACGAGTAAAACATCATCAACTAATTCAAAGGGTGGAGATAAATGACAGAAATGAGCAAATTTATTTTTTCAAATTCAACAGTTTTACCTGCAACAGAGCGTGCAGTAGGTTTTAGTAAAGAAATTGTTACAAGAGAAATGTATGGATGGGCGAAAGATACTTTTGATTTAAAGAGAGGATCCTTCGTTCTGTTTCTGAGAAGTGGTAGAAAGTGGTATCTACTTGAACCAACCAGGAAATTATCTAGAT
>JAGLOH010000198.1 GCA_023139025.1 Candidatus Heimdallarchaeota archaeon
GATATTTTGAGGTTCTAAACTTCTGGATTGACTATATTCTAAGAGATTATCCTTTTCTGATTCATGTACAAAGTCTGTCCAATTCCTTCCGATCAAATCTTTTCTTTCATAGCCAGATACTTCTTCTAGTTTTGAGTTCACTTCTTTAATCAATCTACCTGGTCCCACAATCATGTTTGCGGTTCCTTTAACCTCGAAAATAGTTTTATATAATTCAACAGATTTTAGTAATTCTCTTTCTGCTTTTTTTGTTTCAGAAATATCCAACATGGAAATAATTAATTTTTGAGTATTTGGAATAAATTCAATATGAATCAAAGCATCTAGAATTCTATTATCTTTTGTTTTGACCTTTGTTTCATATCTTGATGGTACACTTAATGGATCCTGCATCCTTTTCTTGTTATACTCTAGAAGTCGTTCCAATTCGTCTTTAGCAACAAGACTATGCCATTTCAGTTTTCCTTCTATTTCTTCCTTTGAATAACCTAAATATTCCACTATTTGATTATTAATATATTCAATTATTGTATCTTCTCTTATGATTGCAACACCAGTTCCTGTTGCTTCAGACAGAGTTTTGTATAGATTTGCAGTTTCCTCAAGCTTATTTTCAGCTTCTTTCATCTTTGTAATATCAACAAGGGTAACAATAAAATCTGTACTTTCAGGAATGTCGTTTATTGTAATAAAAACATCCTTCCTTGAACCGTCTTTAATAGAAATGAAAGTTTCGAAATTGTCTGGTGCAAGTGATCGATCTTTAAAGTGTAATTCTTGAAGTTTTTCAAATCTAGATACTTCATCTTCAGAAAGAAACTCTGACCATTTCATCTTGTTTTCGATTTCATCTTTAGTATAATTTGTCAATTCTTCAAATTTCGAGTTAATCATCTTTACTACTTTATTAACATCTACAATCATGTTAGATGTTCCAGTGCTCTCGAAAATGGTTCTATATAGCATCTCTGATAGCTTTTGTTTTTCTTCTACTTCCTTTCGCTTTGTTATATCTCTTATCACACTCATCAGTGCAACAGGATTCCCTGCAGCATCATCAATTCTTGAAACATTTACAGCAGCAGAGAAAATTGTTCCATCTTTCCTTAACAAATTGTATTCTTGATCACGCACAACCCCTAATTCGAATACTTTTTTTGTGTTTTCTCTAGCTCTTTCTAAATCTTCTTGAGGAACAAAAGATTGATAGTTTACACCTTGCATCTCTTCTAATTTTGTTACTCCATATAATTCTATAGCTTGATTATTGGCTAATATAATTCTTCCTTCTAAATCAGTTAGAACAATACCATCAGGTGATGTTTCAACTAGTCTTCTATATCTTGTTTCACTTCTACTAAGTTCTTCATCTTTGATTTTAGTTTCAGTTATATCATACAAACTCCCTTGAACAATGAAATCCTCTTCTTCACTCGAACCTGTATTTTGTATATGCTGTCTTATCCACCTTATTTCATCATTCTTATTCCTAATTCTGTAATCCATAGTACTGCTAAAACCAGGAGTATTTTCTAGATTTTCTCTAATCGAGAGTAGTTTTTCCATATCTTCAGGTAATACTAGCTTGTCCCAAGATAAATCACCTTCAATGAAATCTTCTTCTGAATAACCAGTTATTTTTTCAACAGCACCATGGAAAAAGAATGGTTTGAAATCAACTGAACCTCTAAAAGCTATCCCATCAAAATTCTGAACAAATCCCCTATATTTCTCTTCACTTTCTTTTAACGCTTCTTCAGCTTCCTTACTTTCAGTTAAATCTCTAGCTATAGCCATTAATGCTACAGGTTTATTTGCTTTATCAGTAATTACTGAGGCATTAAGCTCAGTAAGAAATCTTTCTCCATTCTTTCTAAGCATAGTATATTCAAAAGCTCCTTTTAAGTTGGAGAACATTTGCTTTCTCATTCTTTCTGAAACCCTCTGGTGATCTTCAGGAGATGTATACTCCATCATAGAGCATCCAATTAGCTCTTCAGGTTTTTCCACACCATGCATTATTGCTGCTTGTTGATTGGCAAAGGTTATATTTCCCTTGAGATCTGCAAGAACAATGGAGAAAGGAGCAGTATCAACAAGTTTTCGATAATGTTCTTCACTCTGTTGCAGGGCTTCTTCAGTTTCCTTCCTTTTAGTGATATCCTCTCCAATTCCTAAGAATTTAGATTCTTGTTCATCTTCATCAAATATTATAGTATTATGCCAAGCAATTAGCCTTTTTTCACCAGTTTTTGTTTTTATTTCAAGTTCTGAATAAGGTGTAGGTTTCCTCATTCCTGTCATAACTTGTTGAAAAACAAATCTTAATTCGTTAACAATTTCAGACGGATAAGCTGATGTAAACCAGTTTTTACCAATGAGTTCTTTTTCTGTATATCCTAAAACTTTGAAAACTTCTTTATTCATTAGCTCTAAATTTTCATCCTTGTCGATGATCACTAACAGAACATTTGCTTCATTCAAATAATGTTCAGTGAGATCTCTCTCTCTTCTTATTATTTTTTCACTTTCAACTAGAGCTTGTTCTGCAATCCTGTGTCTATGAGCAGTTCGAATCTGATGTACAAGTTCTGTATATTGACTTTTTGCGTCTAAGCCTTTTCTGATGTAATAATCTGCTCCGAGGTTAAGGGCATCGATTACAACTTCTTCTCTTCCTCTACCTGTAAAGATTATGAAAGGTATTTGAAACTCTCTTTGTTTTATCTGCTTCAACAAATCTAGTCCATTCAGATCCTCCATTAGATAATCGCATATTATAATGTCAATATTATTATCTTTTATTCTCTCAAAAACCTCCTTGGGATTCCTTAAAGATTCTATTTGTATCTCTCCTTCACTCATTTTTTCAACAAATTCCTTTGTTAAGAAGAGAAAATCTTCTTCGTCATCAATATGCAATACTCTGATTACATCAGGTGAAAATTCATCTTTTTCATCTTTATTAGATCTCACCATTCGAATAACCTCTTATTACACTTATTCAAAGAGCTATAATTGTTTTTTCTTAAGGAAAAACAGAAATACTTCTAATTATTTACTTAAACATAGAAGTTGATACTCTTTGAGATATAATTTCACTGAAGCTGTTGGAGAAAAAATAACTCTAACGGGGAATATATCAAAAATCCCATGGCAGCATTTAATTCAATTTTTTAGTGATAGGGAACATATAAATTATTTTGATTTAGAAAACGGAGAACAAATTGTAATTTATTCTCGAGAACCAATTATATGCAAAGGAAAAATGAAAATCTATGGAGAAGTAATTCTTACTAAAGGAAGCTCCAAGAGACCACAAAAAATTAAGGATGAAACATATCAGGAATATCAGCTTCTGGTTGATTCGTGGGAGTGCTTAAGTAATTAACATCTTTAGAGAGTGGAAAATAAATGATTGAAGATGATGATGTAGAAGCTTTACTTGAAAGTTTAAAGGACGAAGATCTTCATGTTCGTATTTTTACAATTAATTCCATTGTTGATAACCCTGGCAAAAAGCAAACAGTTTCTGTTCTTATAAAAATGCTCAAGGAAGATGTTGCACTAGTAAGGAGCCACATAGCTTGGGCTCTAGGCAAAATAGCGGATGAGAGAACAATCAATCCTTTAATTCTTGCTTTAAATGATGAAGAACCAGAAGTAAGAAAGAACGCTTCCAGATCATTAGGAGATATGATGGTTTTTGATGCTATTCCTTCCCTAGTAAACAAATTGGAAGATACCAGTTGGGAAGTAAGAGCAGAGTCAATTGTAGTGCTGGAACATTTGGGCTGGGTTCCTTCTAATGAGAAAGAAGAAGTTTTATCTCTTATAGCAAAGGAAAAGTGGGAAAAACTTCTAGAAAAAGAAAATCTTGATGACCAACTTCTAGAATACTTCATAGATGATCCTGACAAGGATGTTAGATCTAAAATTGCTTGGATTCTGGGTGAAATTCGAAGTAATAATTCTATTAAGCTGCTCTTTAGCCTCTTAATGAATGACAATTTTCAAGATGTAAAAGAACAAGCTGCTTCAGCTATTGGAAAGATTGGAGGTGACGAAGGACTGTCACTTCTCAAACAAGCTTTAGCGAGTGAAAATTGGTTTATCAGAAAATGTGCTACATCTGCCCTAGGATATTCTAGAGATATACTTGTTGTAGAAATTTTAGAGAATTTACTAGAAGATGATAATAGATTCATTAGTGAGAGTGCTAAGGAAGCACTAGAAAGGATAAAGTCCAAACATAATATCAAATCTTGATAGAGATATATTTAAAATTGAATACATTTTCACTAGAATAGCCAAACATGAGTGAAATTCCCAAACCCTCATGGAGGAAAATTATATGGAAAATATAAGAAATAAACTGAGCATTTCTAAAGAGAACATAGATGAGATTCAAAAATTCTTAATTGATGAAAACAACCCCTTTGTTAATGACCTTCTCCAGTTAATTGATAAATACGGAGGAGTTGATGAAATAAATAAAAAATTCAAAGAAGCAAGAAAAATTGAAACAATCTATAAAAAGCTCGAAACAGTTAATCCTGATTATATAG